>DAOTAZ010000028.1:0-2010 GCA_035382965.1 Chitinispirillaceae bacterium
AACCCAGGCCTGTAAAGCTCTCAAAGAAGAGGGATACAGGGTAATACTTGTAAACAGCAACCCGGCTACAATCATGACTGACCCCGATATGGCGGACAGGACCTATATCGAACCGGTCACTCCGGAAATTGTGGAGAAAATCATTATAGCCGAGCGTCCTGACGCGCTTCTTCCCACAATGGGAGGACAGACCGGGCTTAACACCGCGATGGAGCTTTCTGAAAGCGGAGTCCTTCAGAGATACAATGTAAAGCTTATCGGAGCCGATGAAAAGGCGATAAAGAGAGCTGAGGACCGGAGCGAATTCAAGAAAGCCATACAAAGGATCGGGCTCGATCTTCCGGCAAGTGCTTTTGCCTACAATCTCGATGAGGCCTGGCAGATTGCTTCAGAGATCGGTTTCCCCCTTATAATCAGACCCTCTTTCACCATGGGCGGAACTGGCGGAGGGCTGGTTTTCACTGAGGCCGAATTCGAGAAGGCTGCCAGATACGGCCTTCACTGCAGCAGGATCCATGAGATCCTTATCGAGGAATCGGTTATCGGATGGAAAGAATACGAACTGGAGATCATGCGAGACAAGGCAGACAATGTAGTTGTAATCTGCTCCATAGAAAACCTTGATCCCATGGGTATTCATACCGGAGACAGTGTGACAGTTGCTCCGGCCCAGACCCTCACCGACCGTCAGTACCAGAAGATGCGGGATGCGGCAGTGGCGATCATAAGAGAAATTGGAGTGGAGACCGGTGGATCAAACATCCAGTTTGCGGTAGATCCCAGAACCGGGCGTATGGTAGTGGTAGAGATGAATCCCAGGGTGAGCAGAAGCAGCGCTCTGGCGAGCAAAGCCACTGGGTTTCCCATTGCCAGATTCGCCGCAAAACTCGCTGTGGGTTATACTCTTGACGAAATCAGAAACGATATCACCAGGGAAACACCGGCCTCATTTGAACCCACAATAGATTATTGTGTAGTCAAGATACCCCGTTTTGCCTTTGAGAAATTCCCTGAGGCGGATTCCACTCTTGGAATCCAGATGAAATCTGTGGGTGAGACCATGGCGATAGGACGGACATTCAAAGAGGCTCTGCAGAAAGGGCTGCGGGGACTGGAAATCGGGCGGAAAGGGCTGGATTATCTTTCGTTCCCAATCAAAGAAGAATCAGACCTGCTTACGGCACTGACCAGACCCAGTTCAGACCGTCTTTTCCTCATCAGATTTGCGCTTCAGAACGGGATTTCTCCTGAAAAGATCGCAGAGGTCTCCGGGATAGACCCCTGGTTTATAAACAACATTGCCTCAATTATCCTGTTCGAACAGCAGATCACTCCTGAGATTCTGAAACTTGACAGAGATGAGCAGAGAAGACTCATTAAAAAAGCCAAGGGAATGGGTTTTTCAGATTTTCAGATTGGAAATGCCTTAGGGATGGATGAGACGCGGTTCCGGGAGCACAGGAAGTCACTTGGTGTGATCCCCACATACAAGCTGGTTGACACCTGCGCAGCCGAATTCGAGGCTTATACTCCCTACTATTACTCCACATACGAGCAGGAAGACGAATGCAGAATCTCCGAAAAACGGAAAATCGTGATTCTGGGAGGCGGTCCCAACAGAATCGGTCAGGGGATAGAGTTTGATTACTGCTGCTGTCAGGCATCATTCGCACTTGAGGAGCTGGGGTATGAATCCATAATGGTAAACTCCAACCCGGAAACAGTCAGTACCGATTATGATACATCAGACAAGCTCTATTTCGAGCCTTTGACATTCGAAGACGTGATGAATATCATTGACAAAGAAAAACCTGACGGTGTGATAGTTCAGTTTGGCGGGCAGACTCCTTTGAATCTGGCTAAGCGCCTGATGGAAGCTGGTGCGCCGATAATCGGGACTACTGTGGAATCTATTCAGAGGGCTGAAGATCGTGATGAGTTTTCGGCAATGATAAAGAAACTGGGTCTTTTCCAGCCCCAATTCTTTGGCACGCTGGTTCATGGCCTGAA
>DAOTAZ010000028.1:2020-16910 GCA_035382965.1 Chitinispirillaceae bacterium
GGTCTTTTCGAGCCCCCAAACGGATCAGCATCCAGTACAGAGGAAGCGCTCCGCATCGCAAACAGCATCGGTTACCCTGTTCTCCTTCGTCCATCGTTTGTTCTTGGCGGTCGGGCGATGAAGATAGTGTACGACGATGAGAATCTGCTCTCTTTCATTTCCGAGGCCCAGGCTGCTGCGGAAAACCGTCCGGTTCTTATCGATAAATTCATAGGTGATGCACTGGAGGTAGATGTTGATGCGGTATCTGACGGGCAGTCGGTTATGATATGCGGGATTATGGAGCATATCGAGGAAGCTGGAATTCATTCAGGTGACAGTGCCTGTGTGCTTCCTCCCCATACGCTTTCAGAGGAAATAATAAGTGAGATCCGCCGCAATACTGTGGCAATTGCCAGGGAGCTCTCTGTTGTGGGTCTTCTGAATATCCAGTTTGCTGTCAAGGATGATACTGTTTACGTTCTGGAAGTAAACCCCAGGGCATCGAGAACAGTTCCTTTTGTCAGCAAGGCCACAGGCGTACCATGGGCAAGAATAGCCGCCAAGGTGATGACAGGTCTAAAACTGGCAGAGATTCCCGAGGCAGCAGAAAGATCTATGGACTATTTCGCTGTAAAGGAATGTGTGCTTCCATTCAACAAATTTCCGGGAGCTGATATAATCCTGGGGCCTGAGATGAGGTCAACAGGAGAAGTGATGGGTATCGACAAGGATTTCGGGCTGGCTTTCGCGAAATCACAGGAAGCCGCAGGCAACATTCTTCCCCGCTCTGGTTCTGTTTTCATAAGTGTAAGAAACAGCATGAGCAGAAACATCATTTTCATGGTGAAACTGGTTGCGTCGATGGGATTTCAGATTTACGCCTCAGAAGGAACCTGGAAGGTGCTGAGTTCAAACGGCATCAATGTCAAGATGGTTCCAAAGATTGGTGAAGGTAAACCTGATATTATCGATCTGATAAAGGGGAACAAATTCGACCTTATAATAAATGTTCCTGACGGAAGGAAGTCGCAGATAGACTCCAAACCGATCCGCAGCGCAGCCGTAGCCCAGGGAATTCCATACATAACCACACTTGAGGGAGCGCAGGCGGCGATCAGTGGGATGTATTCACTTGAGAGGACCGGTTTCTCTGTAAAGCCGATTCAGCTCCATACGAATGATTCCCTCGGGAAGGAACGGAAATACAAACACGACCTTGATCTCAGGACCTCCATCTGGAATTGAGACCTGTTATGATAAAAATTTTTAAGGAGCCCAGCAATAATGCCTAAATTCATTTTCGTTACCGGCGGAGTGGTTTCCTCTCTTGGAAAGGGTATCACTGCGGCATCGATTGGTTTACTTCTGAAATCCCGTGGCCTGCATGTGGTGAATCAGAAATTTGATCCTTACCTGAATGTGGATCCGGGTACCATGAACCCCTATCAGCATGGTGAAGTGTATGTAACAGACGATGGTGCGGAGACAGATCTCGATCTGGGGCACTACGAGCGCTTTACAGGGGTGACAACCAGCCGTTACTGCAATTTCACTTCCGGGCAGATTTACGATTCCATAATAAAGAAGGAACGGCGCGGGGATTTTCTGGGTGGAACGGTTCAGGTTGTACCTCATGTGACAACAGAAATCTGTGAAAGCATACGTTCGGTAGTTGCACCCGGTGTTGATGTAGTGATAAGTGAGATTGGCGGAACCGTGGGAGATATAGAGAGTCTCCCCTACCTTGAGGCTCTCCGTCAGTTCAGGATCCAGGCAGGAAGGGGAAATGTGCTTTTCATTCATGTCACCCTGGTTCCTTACCTGGACAAAGCCGGTGAGGTCAAGACAAAGCCCACCCAACACTCAGTGGCAGCTTTACGTGAGATCGGGATCATACCGGATATCCTTATCTGCAGGACAGAAAAGCATCTGGAAAAAGATGTGCGCAGAAAGCTTTCTCTTTTCTGTAATGTTGATGAGGAAGCTGTAATCGAGGCTCTCGATGCACCAAACACGATATATGAAGTACCTCTGGAATTTGCGGCTCAGGAACTTGATACAGTCATACTGGATTATCTGGGATTGAGGGCTGGGCGGAGAGATCTGAAGCCATGGAGAGATTATGTGGACCGGGTCACAGGTGCAAAAAACTCGGTAGAGATAGGAGTTGTAGGAAAGTACAGCGAACTTCTGGATGCTTACAAATCGATTCATGAAGCGCTCGATCATGCCGGTTCAGTGCATTCTGTAAAGGTAAAGATCAGAAGTATTTCAGCGGAGGATATAGAGAAACAGGGAGCGGAAAAAATCCTCGGTGGTCTTGACGGAGTGCTGGTACCGGGAGGATTCGGCTCCAGAGGTCTTGACGGAAAAATTACAGCGGTAAGATATGCCCGTGAAAACAGGATCCCTTTTCTGGGAATCTGCCTGGGAATGCAGATGGCGGTAATAGAGTTTGCGAGGAATGTCCTGATGTTGGAACAGGCCGACAGCACCGAAAACAATCCTGATACACCCCATCCGGTCATTCACCTCATGGAGGAGCAGAAGAAGGTATTGAATAAAGGTGCAAGTATGAGGCTTGGCTCTTATCCCTGCGTACTTAAAAGCGGGACATCAGCAAGACAGAGTTACGGTATGGAAACCATCAATGAACGCCACAGGCATCGTTATGAATTCAACAACTCATACAGAGAGCAGTTTGAAAAAGCCGGAATGGTGATTTCAGGAGAGTCTCCGGACGGGATGCTGGTAGAGATAGTGGAAGTAAGTGATCACCCATGGTTTGTAGCATCCCAGTTTCATCCGGAGTTTAAATCCAGGCCAGTAGACCCCCATCCTCTTTTCAGGGATTTTGTCGGGGCATGCCTTAAGTGTGAAAATTCAGCATCTGTTAATAAAGGATGAGTGTAAAAATGTCAGATTCCATTCATGAATCGTGCGGAGTTTTTGGTGTTTTCAATCATCACCAGGCATCACACATGGTTTACCTGGGTCTTTACGCGTTACAGCACAGAGGCCAGGAGAGTACAGGAATAGCTGTTGCTGACGGGGGCATTATAAATGTTTACAAAGGGATGGGCCTGGTCGGCAATGTCTTTAAACACAAGAGTGTAATTGACAATCTGATCGGACAATCGGCCATAGGGCACAACAGGTATTCAACAACCGGCTCCTCCACTATCGAGAATGCGCAGCCGATACTGATAAACTGCCGGGCAGGCCAGATTGCCGGCGCACACAACGGTAATCTGACAAACGCATCCCCGCTGCGCAAAAGAATGGTAAATGACGGTTCGATATTCATGTCAGACACCGATACCGAGGTGATAATGCATCTTATTGCCAGGTCAAAACGGGAGTCTGTCGATGCGATGATACTTGACGCTCTCTCAGGTGTTAACGGGGCATATTCAGTTGTTTTTCTTACCGGAAGTTCCCTTTACGGAGCACGCGATCCCAGAGGGATGCGGCCTCTGCTTCTGGGAAAAAACCCGGAAGGCAGCTATTTTCTCTCATCTGAGACATGCGCATTCGACCTGATAGGCGCGCAGATGATAAGGGAGATCGAGCCCGGGGAAATGGTAAAGATTGATAAACATGGAATAGTTTCCTACCGGATTCCGGTTTTCGAGCCTGAAGTAAAACCCGCCCATTGCGTGTTCGAATTCATCTATTTCTCCCGTCCCGACAGTTTCGTATTCGGAAGCAATGTTGATAAAGTAAGAAGGAAATTCGGTCGTCAACTGGCAATTGAACATCCGGTAAAAGATGCGGACCTGGTGATGGGAGTTCCTGATTCGGCAACAACTGCAGCACTGGGGTTTTCTGAGGAATCGGGGGTAAGATTCGATATCGGCCTTATCCGTAACCACTATGTGGGGCGGACATTTATTCATCCCGGACAGGCTAACCGCGATTTCGGGGTAAGAATAAAGTTCAATCCTGTAAAGGGTGTATTAAAAGGCAAGAAGGTGGTAATAGTTGATGATTCAATTGTACGCGGAACTACTATGAAAAAGATAATTCGTCTGGTCAAAACGGCAGAACCGGCTGAGGTTCATCTCAGAATCTCCTCGCCCCCGGTACTCTGCCCCTGTTTTTACGGGATCGACATGCCAACAGAGAGCGAACTTATCGCATCGAGCCGTTCAATTGAAGAGATAAAAAAATACCTGGAAGTGGATTCACTGGGTTTTCTTTCCATAGAAGGGATGCTTTCTGTTCTGCCATCGCCACAGAATTTCTGTACGGCGTGTTTCAGCGGGAAATACCCGGTAAACACAGAAAAGCAATTTGAGAAAGCAGAGATAATGTCCTGAATGGAGAAGTTCACAGGAGAGCGCTTAAAGAGTATCTCCACAAGTGCTTTCAAGCGTAAAATACCGATTTCTGTAATTAAAAAAGGGGAGCGGATAGTGGTTATCCGTTCCCCTTTTAACATTTATTAAGGGAATGTCTCAGTATAACCGAACGAACAATTTGAGATTTTAAACGAACAATTTGAGATTTTTTATCTTCAATTTAATTTAATTTTAAACTGGCTTTAAATAACCATTAAAAACCCATCCGAAATCCAAAGCTGAACCCTCCAGCCGAAAGCTCATCTGGAATGAGTATTAACTCCTCAGAAAATACTACAGCACCGTCATCTCTGGTGATTTTAATCTGCCAGTTTCCAACCTTCGTGAGGGTAATAACACACTCGATTTTATCATTTTCCCAGGAAGCATAACTGGAGGCGCCAACAGAGGTGCCATCGGAATGAACAGCTTCAACTTTAGCGGGATCGTAACGGTTTTCAAAGAAGCCTTCCCCGACTGGCCCCGACCTTGTGATAGTAATCAAGGTTGGAATATTAATCTGAGTGGTATTTGGTGAAACCATGTTATTCTCCTAATGTCATTGACGGAAACAGCATTCGAGAATTTCCGCCTCCGCCGAGGCTCGTTCCGTCCCGCAAATCAAGCCACCCGTTCAGTATTTTACAATCACGGGGATTGATGTAGCTCATTGAAATTGTGTCTGACGGAATGCTGATGAAAAAGGGGCTTCGATCAGATTTGCTTTTAATTTTCACCAGGTTGCCTGCCGTTCCGTTCCATGCGGAATCTGAAAGCGTAGTAAATTCAACCGTGTCTCCAGGAGAAAACCAGTACTGCCTCCCTGCAGCAGGTAGAAAACTACGGAATCTTGCCATACCGTCAACCAGGATTGAATCTGAGCCGAGGCATATTAGATTTAGGCTATCAAGCAGCCGGGGTCCAGTATTTTCGATGCGTAACCAGCCTGGTTTTTTGCGGCTGCAATTTGTACTCCGGTTCTGGCATCAGTTGTCTGTGAAACCATTACTGCGGCACTTTAGGGTAAACCGGGTACTGAATAACAAAGGCCGGGAACCCCTTTAACCCTGTTATTGAAAACCCTATATAATCATCATTTATCTGAAATTCGATTTGCCCAGTTGCAAAAATATGAATTCCCCCGGTTGCAATGTTCCCATTTGACCTGACCATAACCGGGATATAGATATCGTCGATGGGTCGTAATTCTTCAGGCAATTCAACGCTAACTAACGTATTGCCCATTGACAAGGCTGCGGATTCGGCTGAAAACTCAGGAAATGTAAGCCGCACAATTTTAGAGTTATCAGCTGTACCAGCTTCAGATTTCCATAAAACCGATATTGTTTGAGGAACTGTAAACTCGTCATTGTTAAAATGAAAAAGAAATGCCCCTTCAGCCACTCCAGCTATTTCGGATATCGGGTTGATCTTTGATATTTGCACTCCATTATGATGATGGTCCCCCAGGTTTTCCGCAGAGAGTTGACCAACAACATCTGTAGGCAAACTGATCTTGCCCGGCATGCCCATCGCCATCTGCACCATCATGCCTGTGGCCGCCATTTGTTAAGTATACAGAATCCAGCCATTCTGGTGTGACAATGGTTCCGTTTGAAAAATCAGTTTTTTCAGGCATAGCTCTACTCCTTAAACATATTCGAATTCAAGTTTTATATAGGGAGGAACTATATCTGTAAACAATTCCTCCAGATCGTCAGCACTGCTTTCCCCGAGCACTACAACTGTTAACACAAATAATTGTGATGGTTCATAAACGCGATCTCCGGCCATGTTGATACCAGCCCGGAACATTTCAGCGGATTCAAGCAGTTCAACTTCATAGCCTAAAGCATCCGCAATAGCAACATAAATACCCCTCCGAAGCGATCCCTCTGATGATGAAGCCAGCTCCCGCATTCTGGCAATTACAGCTTTTCTTCTTGCGGCATTATCTGTGCTGTTTAATATTACACCATATTCCTTTTGCCATCTGTCTAACGTCATTACTGCTGTTTCAGGTGATAATTCATTCAATGCAGCTTGCAAGGTATCATTGGCCATGTCAAGCATCTGCCCTTCTATTTTCATATCCTCATCAGCCATTATGCCAAGCTCAAGAGGAATCAATTTCTTTATGGCATCAAAGTGTCTCATGCTATCGTCACATCCCCTGGTCTGATTACCTGGTAAATTCCAGCGGCTTCGTTAACCAATGGTGTGATATCTGCTGCTGGTGATGTAACCAGTGCGGTTTCGGCACCGTTCTGGATAGCGATTGACTGAAGTTGTGCAAGGTATAATGTCTGC
This sequence comes from Chitinispirillaceae bacterium, assembly GCA_035382965.1. Classification (GTDB taxonomy): domain Bacteria; phylum Fibrobacterota; class Chitinivibrionia; order Chitinivibrionales; family Chitinispirillaceae; genus JAAYIG01. The sequence continues at coordinate 8,656 of DAOTAZ010000028.1, forward strand.
CCGATCGTTAACAATTCTGTGTAGGCAAAGATATCCTCGACAGTTTTTTCAGTATCCCAGTTCACCCCGGATCCAGTTATCACGATATCCTGGCACACCAGTTGCCCGGTTAATACTCTCAGCCCCCAGCTGAAACCAGCAACAACAGGTCTGTTTTCGTCAAGCTTTGCATAAACGGCATCAAGCAGATCCTGCGAGGCGATTCCTCTTGCAAGGTTTGAAATAATGACCACATCAAAAGTGCCTTCTCCCTGGGCAAGCGGATATACTAGCGCATCGACTACTCTTTCCGGTCCTTCCGACCATTCCATTTCTGTAACAAACGGCCCCGAAAGGTCTGTACTTGTAAGAGTCAGTTTCCAGTATCGATGCGCGGCATTAATTGTCCAGGAAACCTCATTCCACCCTGCAAGGGCCGGAGTAATCTGGGCTGCGACTGTCCAGTCTGTTTTATTGTCGGAAAAAGAAATCTCGTAAGCCGTTTCAGATTCGGCGCCGGAAAGAAACAACCTGAGCTTTGTATAAGCTCTCCTGATTAATTCCAGATCGATGCTGATACTTGCCCCGGCTTCAATAGCATCAGTGCTCCAGGCTTTCGCAACTGTGGCAGAATCGATGCAGGCTGCAGCGGTGAATTCCGCGAAACCATCATTTGTTAACTGGCCGGATGCAGGGTTTGCTACGACATAATCAAGAGAAACCTCTTTTGCCCAGTCTATATAGTCGTAACGGTTTCCGCCCATTTTGCGGCCACTTTTCTTTGCTTTGAGTTCAGCTGCTAAGAGCACATCTGTTTTACCTGTGGAAATAACTCCATAATCTGCGGCCTGCCGTTCCAGGTATTTCCGGATCGCCGTATCTACAAAGAACTGGTCAACTACTTTATCAGCGCTTTTCAAGATGCCATAGATCATCGATGCCAGCGCGGCAGCCCGCATGAACAGTATCGAGCCCTCCGAACAATCCGGGCGTGCCTGGGTAAGGTAAGCGGCATAAATTTCCGGGCGTTCCTGTTTGAGCTTCATGACATCCAGCATCTCAATTGGAGTCATGTTTTTATACATCGTTAATATGGTGTTTAAAAGCTCATTAAAATCTCTTGCAAACATCTTATTTTATCCTGTGGTAATAGATGTAAGGAACGATATTGCCATAAGATGAAACCGCCTGAATGTCAAGCTCGATACCATCGGTAATTGCTTGCGCTGTTACCTCAAAGCTTTTCAGCTTTCCTATTTTTACCATCCACTGCAAGGCTTCAACGGTGAAGGTTTCAGCCAGGCGCAGCGAGCTATCTAAATTGGATTTAATTTCATGAAGCCTGCTCCCGTAATTTTTATCAAAAAACTGGGAGCCTTTTTTAATATGTAAACTGAGGTAAATATTATTCCTGCAGTCAAACACAGCGTCGAAGGACATTTGCAATTTCCCGTTGAGATCAGGTGTTAAAAGGAAATCCATTATTTACCGCCTAATAAAAGCCATCCGCCATAGCTCGATGAATACAAGAACTCCCGTGCTTGCCCTGCTGGAATATTTACAGTTCCGGAATCAGATCCGTATGCTCCACTTCGAGCCCTTCCGTACCAGACATTGGCACACAACGGAGCAGCTCCAACCTCTCGAGTTATTATTACCCGCTGCCCGTCAACAGCATAGTTAGTACCCAGTATCATTTTTCTGGAACAACTTGCAAGCCCGGTCAGCTTATAAATCGAACATTTGGTTACGTCTACAATTGTATCCTTAGTAATGCCAGATAGGTCTATCTCATTTGATGGTGGATCCAATAAGGTAAAAGCAGATTCTAAATTGTCGAATATCACGCGTCCACGAATACTCGTGTTCCATAGTAACGGGCTTGATATTTCCACCAGACCGCCCTGCCATCCATGGTGGATAAAGATATACCCCCGTTTGCTGGACCCTGTACCAGACGTGTATCCCAATATGTGTGCAGCGTTGCTTGATGAGTCACCAAAAAGAATTTCACCGACCCCGCCGCTATTGTTGGTCAGCTTCAATCTCCCGATCTCCGGTCCCCCATTGACAATTAAATCAGCAGATACAGTGACAGTATCTCCATCGTCATCGATGGTTGAATTACCGGTTTCTCCGTTTGCGTCTGTGTATTTAACTATTCGATTGGCTGTTCCAGTCCCGTGATTAACTGCATCGTCAATGCCATCAAGCCGTGCAAGCTCTGTGCTGGTTACAGCACTCACAGCGACTTTGCCAGAGGAGTTTGAAATTAAAACCCTGTTTGCGGTAAGGTTCGCGTCATCTATTGTAGATACAGCGCCAGTCAAATTACCTTTGTGCCATATAGGATAATCTGTTCCGTCACTTGCTCTAATATTAAATACCGGTCCATCACTGGACTGAATAAATGGGTTATTATTCGCACCCATACCCAGTTTGAGCCAGTTTATTTCACCATCCTGTTGCAAGAGCAGCAGGGCGGTATCCGTTTCGGTCACATTATCTGTGTCAGCCAGAATGTTTAATGTAGCTGCGCCAGATTTACTTATTGACAAATCACCAGTGAGAGTTCCGCCGGACAGCGGTAAATACAATCCCGTGTGTAAATGATCACCTGCGGAAACCTGTGAGGCTCCGGTTCCGATTTTGTTTTCAGCAGTTAAATCTGAATATGCTGAATATCTGCTTGTTGAAAGGGTGCCCGATGTAATGTCAGTTGCAGCATGTGCGTGCCCGTTATCTGATTTTCCTGCGAGTAAAGCATCTATTTCTGCCTCCCGATAATAAATACTATCGTGCTGGTGAATCGTAATCAGCCCGGCAAACGGCCACACACCGATTCGACTGGTATTCAACTTTACAAGCACAGATTCCGGAGTGGTGGGAGACAGTGGCATTTTTCCTATGTAAATTCCAGGATCATCACCAACGATAAAAACCGGGCCGTCAAGTTCCGTTCCAGCAAAAAGGATGCTGGTTAAAATTAAAAGAAATAGCGCGCTTTTTTTACCCATGAGCTGGCCTCCGTTTCCCGCAGTTCTATCCACAGTTCAGTTTTCCCGTTTACTATATATTCCTTAAGCCTCGAATTTGTACCGATTGGAAGCGGATTCTGCTGTGCCGATGCGCCGCTTCCGAGCTTTTTCCAACCGTCAATGTACGCTCCATACCACTCGTCTTCACTCTCGACATAACAGACCATAATACCGGGCGCGAAAACAGTTTCAAGCCAATCGCTGCCGATCCTGGTATATGCGTTATTTTCGGTCCAGCCGCTGCCGGTAGCGGAAGCGATATACCGATCGAGCTCCTGCGGATCCGCCGGAAGGCTTTCTGTAGGATCCCAGAACGCTTTGACCTTTGTATTGCCGATAAGATCATCTAAAATTTCCTCAATCAGATAATCGCCATGGACAAACGCAATTCCCGGCACTCCCGGATTTGCTGCTATGTATGCGTTGATTCTGGCCCGTACAAGCGCCTTTATATCCTCAACATTTGTCATGCCATCTTAGCCTTTACTCTGGTCGAATAAGGCACGTGCAAAGAACCATACGCCAGGCATGGACACAACCCGGTCAGAACCCCTTCCTGCGGGTTTACAGATGCTCCACCAAGCTCCACAGAAATGCTGTTCACAATAACCTTTGATGCCGGTCCAATCGTGTTTACCTCAATAGTATGTTTTTTTTTCAGTACAATATTATCTCCCTTGTCATTGTAAATAGCGGCCTCACCTTCTTCGAGAGCTATCCTGAATTTCCTGTTTTCAGATGCAATCAAATAGACATTCTGACCTTTTTTTAAAAGTAAGGCTTCAGTTCCTTTGGGAAGTGCTGATGCAAATCCGAACTGCTGCATCGCAACTCTATCCTTGAACGATTCCTCTGTGCGGCCAGTAGCTGAAAAGGTTGCAAGCTTGCCAGCCCTGGATGTGAATTTTGTGACGATACCGCGAATTAAAGAGATCATGCTACAAGTCCCGGAACGCCAAGTTTAAGATCTGTTATCTGCCCGCCGGCAGTACCGCTGAAAGTCCGCCCGTAAACCAGCATATCAGTGTGGATATCCAGCTCAAAATCATCCACCCTGACCAGTTCATCTATTGACCAGTTGTAAACGTTCTGTGAATGTCCTTTAACTGTGTAATTAACAGTATTTGAAAGCATCCTCGCATGCTCCATCCGCAGCTGTGCGGCTTTCTTCACCGACCCCTTATCATCAGAAATCGCCTCTACATATGGTTTGTAAAGTGTATCCCTGAAAGGGAATGAATCATCTTCCACAGTTGCGATCGCGTTTATCGCCGCTGGCTCGCAATCCTCCCCCTGCTCCTGGGTAAGCACTGTGTACCTGGAATACCTGGATGTAATATCTTCTCCACATTCCCCTTTCATAATAGAGTTGTTCTGTTCTTCACTATTAACCCGGATCGAAAAGCGTGTTCTTCCACGACCGCGGGGCTTTCTGAACACAAGCCCTCCGTTAGCTTTACAGTAGAACACAAGGCCCCTGCTGGCTGCCACATCCCGGAGCACATCAAAGATTTTCTGCCCTGGTTCTGTTTGAACGAACGGTTTTGATGCATCCCGTTTTTCGGCCCCCGAATCATATTCGCCCGTCACAGAACTCCGAAAACTCTTTTCTTTTTGCGGCTGCCTTCAGTGTCGAATTTTCGGTTTCAGCAGTTGTCAATTTTGTCTGCAGTTCGGTTTTTTCAGATTCAAGCGTGGTTACTTTTGCGGAAAGCTCAGTAACCTTAGATGTCAAATCAGACACCTGCTGTTCTAAGGTCAGGTTCATACCAGGCTCCTTTGGAGTAGAAAATTGTGTAGTCGTAGTTTCGATTTGTTCCTGCGGCGGCTCACTGACGAGTTGCTCAATTTCCCACTCAGCAACAATTGCGTTCGCCTTCTCTGCACCGTCACGCTCAAGAACATGGTCACGAAGACGGCGGGCTATACGGCCCAGGGTTTTGATCTGCCACAAAATCCAGCTATCGCGTTCAGCGGAAAATTCAACTCTACCGATCCATGGCTTTACAACATCAGAGCAGTCAGTGGTTACCAGGTGATCGGGAGCAGACGCAAACTCTACTGCCATCACTTCCTTCATGCCTTTGATTGCAGGAGGCTTAGCACCCAAGAATGCAACATGATTAAGTGAATAGTTATCTGAATTGAATGCGGCGGATACATGGGTATACATTCCCTTGTTAACCATTTCCGCAAACTCAGCGACCAGCCGTGCCGGTTTAAAAAGGAGAGTTTCAGTTGCTTCATCAAACTTCAAAGCAGCAACCCTGCCCCAGGCCGGTTCTTTCTGCGATTCAGGGTGCCCCACAGTTATCGGTGCCTGGTACATGTCCGGCTTGTAGCTTGACGCACAAGCTCTCAGCTTTTCTTTTGTAAGATCGACAAGTTGACCAAACCGGTCAGTGTATTTTCCTACTTTTGCAAGCTCGAACCACTTCATTTTTAAACCCTTTTTAAACGCGATTTACAAGTCACTTTTCAGATCACAATAAAAATCTACCACAAAATCCAGCTGCAGATTTACGGAACAGGTTCCGGAAATTCTTCAGCACATCACGTGGTATGTTATATGTGGATGCGATAGCATCCACATACCTGCGCATGACCTTTTCGCAAAGGAACCTGATGGAAGCTAACCTGATTGGTTTAGGAATTAAACAGATGCTGGCTCTCAACCTGATAACCGCAGCCGCTATTCTGCTTATCTGGTATTTGACACATAAGGCTGAAAACGCCAAGTGGGAAAAGCAGCGGCTTGATCAACAGGCAGAACGGGAAGCGGACCGCTCCGAACGCAAAGATCAAGCTGATGAGCACATGAAAAAATGGGACAGCGTTATGCTGCAGCATAAAGAGGAATTAGTGCGGCAGGCTGAATCTCACGCGAAAGATACCGATAGATTAATGAGGCTTCTTGAACGGGAAGTCCAGGTCGGTGAGCTTCACGCCAACCTGCTGCAGGCCCTTAATTCGAAAATAGATGGTAAACTTATCTGCCCGAGGGAATAACTGTTTTCACCTACAGGAAAGGAATAAATAAAAATGTCAAGTGATCTGCGTGATGCAATGATATCCCACGAACAATCTCAGCTCAGGACAAAGCTTTCCTCTGCACGGAAGGAATTTGACGACCTTGATATCCTGGTATCGGGAGCGATAATTCAGATCCGCCAGTTGATTGACCTCTACGAGAAGGACGTGACAAAGCTGAATGTCGATGAGGCATCACAGACGATGGAGCGCCTGAAAGAAAATGTTCACCGGATGCGTGAGCTGCATGGACAAATTGAATCCCTCAAAAAAGCCCTGAACGAAAAATGAGCAAGATACAGGAATATTACGAGGACTGCGAACGGTGCTATGTTTCCGAAGACATGTCGTTTGAGGAAATAACGCGGGCGTATCCCGTATCTGAAAAGACATTGCGGCTCTGGGCTGACAAAGGCAACTGGAGAGACCGCCGCAAGGCATTTAAAACCCGGCGGGCATCCTTGGAGGAAAAGCTCCATGCCTTTGTTGACAAGCTGATGGATACTATCCTTGATGACTGGAACAACGGGCGCCAGGTGGATCCGGGCCGGATGTATGCATTCAACCAGCTTTTGGGCAAACTGGAAAAAGTACAGAAATACGAAGCGAACGCAAAGCAGGGGGATTCGGAAACTGAAACATCTGGAGAAGCCAACCCCAGGCTCTGGCAGATCGCGTTCGTGATGTACTGGGGTTGAACCGCAAATGAGCGACCTGTCTTTTTTTCTTCCGTACCAGATCCGGTACCTGAACGATCACTCGCGATATAAGATCGTTGAGAAGTCCCGCCGTATCGGCGGCACCTACATGCAGTCTTATGAGGACGTCGAAGATGTTGTCATCAAGCGAGAATACACTCCGGGACGTCCGGTTGAGAAGGTTTACTTTTCATCAAAAGACGAAGACGCCGGTAAAGAGTACATCGATTACTGCGCATACTGGCTGCGTGTATTCAATGCTGCGGCATCGAAACCTTACGAGGAAGTAATTGACGAAAAAGAGGGGATTACCGCAAGGGTAATCAAACTCAAAGACGGCCAGAAAATTCATTCCCTGTCGTCAGCCCCTACAGCCTTCAATTCCAAGGGCGGGAAAATCGTCTGGGATGAGGCCGCCCTGCATAAGGCCCAGATCGCGATGTGGTCAGGAGCCCAGCCAGCCGCCCTCTGGGGTTACCCGATCCGCATTTTATCAACTCACAAAGGGAAGAAATCTCTTTTCTACAAGTTTGTCCAGGACACACTCAGAGGCAAAACCGGCTGGGCTTTGCACCGTATTCCGATCCAGCTGGCAGTTGCCGAGGGTTTGGTTGACAAGATATTCGGCAGACCGACAACAGACCAGGAACGCCAGTCATGGCTTGAGGAAGTCAGACGGAACTGCCGCCTTGAGGAGATCTGGCAGGAGGATTACTGCTGTAATCCGCAGGACAGCACAACTGCGTTTCTGCCTTACGAATTACTGACCCCGGTTGAAACCCCCGGCATTCTGCTCCCGTTTGAACATCTTTGTTTTCTTCCTGGAGAGCTGTATGCGGGCTGGGATGTCGCACGGAAAAAAGATTTGTCTGTCGTGCATATTATCCAGAAACTGGGACCATTGCGATTGTCAAGATATATCCACCGGATGGAAAAGACCAGGTTTTCTATTCAATATGAGTTTGCAGACAAAGTTATGAGTCTGCGAAACCTCCGCCGGATGTGCATCGATCAATCGGGAATGGGACTGCCGGTAACAGAGCGATGCCAGGAAAAACACGGCACATTCCGTGTTGAAGACGTCACCATGACTAACAAGGTAAAAGAAGATCTGGCTGTAAATGGAAAGAGCCTGATTGAGGACCGTTATGCACGGATTCCGGATGAGGAAATAATCAGGGAGTCGTTTCATTCAATTCAAAAAGAAGTGACCACTGCAGGTAATGTCAGGTTTGATGCAGACCGGACAGAGGAAATAGGGCACGCGGACGATTTCTGGGCATGGACACTGGCCCTGCATGCAGTCTCGGGCGGAGCGCGGTTTCATAGCACAGTCTCCACAAAAATTTGACAAACACCCCGTTTCGGGTTTATAATTAGCTTTATGGAAACTGTATTTGATCATGCGATAACCGATTCCGAACAGAAGACCATTTTTGGCATGGTATTCTCAAAAGACGAGTATTTGGCGCTGCCGATGAACAGCGACGGCGAATACGGGCAGATTTAC
>DAOTAZ010000029.1:0-16747 GCA_035382965.1 Chitinispirillaceae bacterium
ATTATCAAATCTGCTGCTACTTTAATCAATATATGAGCATAAGCAACGGTTCGCGCCTTGATTGTGGCATTGAGTGAGGCCAATAAAGCGGTAATCGTTGTGCCGATATTCTGACCAAGCACAAGGGCTACTGATGTGTCAAAATCGATTACTCCCGCTCTTGCCAAGGTGATAGTCATGGCAACAGTCGCGGATGATGATTGAATAATGGCCGTTACCAGAGCACCAATTAAAATACATTTAATTACCCCGGGGAAATTTCTGGGTGAGAAGCTTGAAAAAAGGCAGATGAATCCCTGGTGGCTACGCAATGGTTCCACACCCTTTTCCATCAGCAAAAGACCGAAAAAAACCATCCCTAAGCCCATTATGAGCATATAGATGAAGCGGCTGCGTTCGTGTCTGGAAAAGAGGTATAATAAACCGGAAATACCTGTAATCAAAAGGCCATACTTTGTAATCTTTATTGCCACTATCCAGGCTGTGACCGTGGTACCTATATCCGCACCTATTATGACTCCAATTGATTGCTGAAGAGTCATGACTCCCGCATTCACCAGACCAATAAGCATCACTGTAGTCACGGAACTTGACTGTATTACTGATGTGACAAAAAGGCCTGTTCCGCATGCTGCAAGGCGGTTATCTGTAACCAGGGAGATCATCTTGCGCATCTTGCTGCCCGCAACTGCCTGAACACCGTCAGAGAGATACTTCATTCCAAGGAGGAATATGCATAATCCTCCTATTACATTAGATGTCATCAAAATTAAAGCACTGAAAGTAAGATCCGGGCTCTCCATGCTATGGGCTATCCTGGTAACAAGGTTAATGGTTGAGGTTGAAAATAAAGTACATGTATTTGCATACAGGTTTTACAAATTGTTCTGTTGTATTTGCCTGCTATGTGGTGTTGAAGATGGAGATGATATCAGGTGGGTATAACTCATCAATATTCCTTCCTGAGAGGTTACTACAAAGTTCCCAAAATTACATGTACAGAACCAATATAATTTTCTGCTTCAGAAAAAATGGTAAAGAATTCGATTAATAACCGGAATTGTTAACATCCTTTGTGATCATATCGGGGCAAAAGGAACCGGATAATTCCGGCAGCTCTGAAGCAATAATACCTGATAACAAGCATCGATAAATGATTCCAGTATCCCGTCCGCAGTAGTTTTCCGGTTAATTATACTAAACAGTATTATACCAAATAGTATAAAATTTTATACAATTTAGTATAATACCGAATAGTATTATATTTATCATTAAATCCATCAGGAGAGGGAAACATGAATCCTTTCAGGTATGGCCAGGTTGTCTTTAAAAAGAACTACTGCAGGCGTCCTGACCTTGAAAAAAGGCTGCAATCGCATCTCTTGTCCGGACAGAATATCTATATGGAAGGGGAGCGCCGCACGGGTAAGACGTCTCTGATTTTTCATGCCGTAGAACAGATTAAATCCAGATGGCTGGTTTATATCGATCTCCTTGAGGTAAAAACCATTGAGGATGTCCATAAACGGGTGCTCAATGGTATGGCAAAGGCCAGGAAAGGGAAGAATCTCCTGGAAAATCTCATTAAAAGTGTAGCCGCACTAAGGCCGGTACTCTCCTTTGATCCGATTACTTCTACTCCCTCCATTTCTATAGATACGGCTCTTAAGCTCAGCCCTGACTCTCTTGATGGACTGTTTGATCTTTTCTCAGGGAGGGATTTTAAAGATGCCATAGTCGCAATAGATGAGTTTCAGGACATCAGAAATCTTGCGGAATCAAACCAGGTTCTGGCGATAATGCGGAGCAAGATACAATTACTGCAAAATATCCCCTTTATCTTCTGCGGAAGCATTCGCAGTGAGATGCACATGATGTTCAACGATCCTGAAAGCCCGTTTTTTAAATCGGCTTTGCGGCTTGAAGTCGGGCCAATTGACAGAATCTCATTCAGCGAATTTATCAGGAATAAATTTCTGGAAAAGAAAATGAAGATATCCTCACAGGTGATAGACAGGATATTGGAGATTGCGGATGAGAATCCTGGCGACACACAGCAGTTGTGTTCCGCTATCTACGCTATCAGCGAGCCGGATACGGTGATCACTGAAGACACTATAAACATGGCCCTTCAGTATCTTTTTGCCGGAGAGCGCAAGGGTTATGAGACCAGTCTCGCGAGATTGACATCGATACAGTTCAAGTGCCTTACAACTGTAGCAAAACTGGGGGGCAAAAACACCTTTTCCAGAGAATTTATTAATGCCTCGGGAGTAGCACTTCCAGCGACGATCCGGAAAGCATTGCAGAGGCTTGAGGAACTGAAGATTCTCTTTACCAGAGATGGGGAGTACAGGTTTGTAAATCCGTTTTTCGGATGGTGGCTCGCGCACATGAATTACTAAAAGTAAATACTTGCCGTGCGTGCGGTATTCTTATCCTTTACTGTGAAGCGTGTGGAGTTGTATTTTCCAGTTTCAGGTTTTGTATCCACAGATTCAGAAAAAACAGAAACCTTTTTCTACAGTCAAAATCAGGAAATCTCAGAATCATGAAAACAGATGTCAAAAAGATCCGCATTATGCCCTGTCTGGATATGCAGAACGGCCGGGTTGTTAAAGGTGTGCATTTTATAGATATACGGGATGCAGGAGATCCGGTGGAGTGTGCAAAGGCCTACTGCGAAGCTGGAGCAGATGAGATTGCCATGCTCGATATCACGGCCACTGTGGAGAACCGTCCGACAATGCTTGCAGTAGTGAGACGGGTTGCAGATGCAGTGACGATTCCTTTTACTGTTGGCGGCGGAATTAACAGCGTCAAATCTGCTGAAGATGTTCTCAATGCAGGTGCCGATAAGGTTTCTACAAGCAGTGCCGCTTTCCGTAACCCTGAATTGATAAAAGAGATGGTCAGGGAGTTTGGGCCGGACAAGGTGACAGTTGCGATCGATGTAGATAAAAATGATACTATGCCTTCAGGGTATGAGGTTTATATCAACGGGGGAAGGACGGCAACCGGTACGGACGCTGTGGAATGGGCCAGACGGGTTGATGGTTTTGGGGTGCAGGTAATTCTTCCAACCAGTAAAGCCGGTGACGGGTCGCGAAACGGGTATGATCTGCCAGTTATCCGTGCCATGAAAAGAGCAGTGAATGCAGAGATTGTGGCATCAGGAGGCGCTGGGAAACTGGAACACTTTCCGGAAGCAATAGAAGCTGGTGCAACTATCCTGCTTGCTGCTTCTGTTTTCCATTTCGGGACTATAAAGATTCCTGATTTAAAGAGGTATCTTGCCTCCCTGGGCTACATTGTCAGCTAAACCTCAAATGCTCTCTTCGGCATCGGTATCGAAATGAGAACCGAGAGAGACTTAAAGCTGAAAAGAGAAAATCTCCAAACTTAAAATCCGGGAACCGCTGGTTTCAAATCACCGGATGCTCTTTCATTGGCAAGCATCATGATAAATTCGGGGTTTGGCAGCCCCCCTAGTTTTTTGCAGGTTTCCAGATCATTCCAAGCCTCATCGTAGCGTCTGAGATTGTAAAAGCAGATTGCCCGGTCCCTGTATGCATCCGCATCACCCGGAACCAGCCTTATAACTCTGGAACAATCATCCGCTGCCTCAGCATGCATTCCCAGTACCGAATAGCTTACAGCCCTGCCTTTCAGGGCACGAACCATCGTTGAGTCAACCGACAGCGCATTTGTGAAATGGAAAATCGATTCCCTGAATTCTCTCTCTGCTCTCTCGAGTTCATTTTGCTCTGATAACTCACCGGCGATTTTTGAGTGTGCAGATCCCAGGTTGCAGTGTGCTGATGAAAACTCAGGGTCGAGATTTACCGCAGCCCTGAAGTCCTCGATTGCCTCGACTGTCCGTCCCATCTCCGCTAGAAGTATACCGCGGTTGTTGAATAGTTCCGCTCTGCCAAGTTTCATGTTTATGGCCCTGCTGTAATCCTCAAGTGCCTCATTAAACTGCTTTCCCTTGTAGAATGCCAGTCCGCGGTTTGCATAGGTGAGGGCATAATCAGGATCGGCTGCTATCGCTCTGTTAAACATCTCTATAGCCTCTGAGATCTCCTCTTCTGTAATATTGCCGCCATTCCGATTCAGAATCGATGACCCGACATACATCGATGCCCGCGCGTTTCTCGGATGCTTTCGGGAGGTATCCAGCCATATATTGATTTCGCTTTTATAGTCTTTGTTACGCTGAACCGTAAGATTTCCCAGAATGAGTACAGGAATGACGCTAAGGACTCCCGCAGTGGCTATTCTTGTCAGGGGTAGAGCATTTACTTTTTCAAACACTTTCTGAAAGACATGGGAGATTCCGGATACTACAAGAAATATCAGCGCAGCAAGGGGGAGATACATGCGATGTTCTGCGACAGTCTGAGTGAAAACCGGGACCAGACTCGAGCTGGGTGAAAGAACTGCGAAAATGAAGACACCGGCGAAAGCGATCTTCGGACGGTAGAGAAAACCGGCCGCGGTAGCGATTATCAATAAAACAGTAAAGGCTATGAAAGGTAATACCTCATTTGCGCTTTTAACCATATATGTACCGTAATCGAAAACCAGTCCGGATGGACAGAAGCTTAACTGTAAATAGCGGATAAAAGCCCAGCACTGTGTTAAACCGTACCTGATAATTGTCGTACTGTCATTACCAAACCCTGCTGTTCCTCCTCTGTTCTCAGTACCTGAAACAAGATATGCCAGAATGCTCCAGGTCATTGCCATAGAGAGGTAAAGCGGCCATCTTCGCTTTAGAGTGTTTTTTACACCAGATGACAGGAATAGCGAATCATAAATGAGTGTGATAATCGGAGCAGATATCATGACCTCCTTTGAGGCCATCCCGACCCCGCATGCGGCGACAGCACAGGTACCCCAGAGTATCTCTTTTTTCCGTGTCGATGCTTCAGAAGATCGTATCACAAGGTAAATAGTCAAAAGGTAAAAGAGAGAAACCAGGGATTCGGCTCTCTGTGATATATAGGTAACAGCACTGGTGGCGAGAGGGTGCAGTGCCCAGAGAAGAGAAACTGTCAATGCTGTAAAATTTGAGTTCCGGCTGAGATGGGTGTCTCTGAATCCTTTCTGAAGGGTTTGCCGGGCAATTAAGAACAGAAGTAAAGCTGAAAGAATATGGATTGTGATATTGACAATATGATACCCGGTCACATCGAGACCGGAAATCGCGTAATTGAGCGCGAAAGACAGATTAAGAACCGGGCGTCCCTGTACCGGGTTTCCCAGACCAGGAGTGGAGAAAATCCGGTCGGGAGGCCAGATTTTTCTTATTGATTCGTTTTTAACAACCGAGAACTCGTCATCAAAGATAAAAGGGCAGGAGAGGGAGTTCGCATAAACCAGAGCAACAGCCGTTACAATTACCGCTATTGCCATAAAAGAATACTTTTTTGACTGATCGTTTGCCGTGTCAGCCTGTTTCTTTTCCGGAAGGTTGTCTGTCTTTTTTTCGGAGAACCTTTTCTTTTTTTTCATGGGACTGGTCCTCAGGACTTGCAGCCCTGTCCTCTGATAAACACAGGAATCAAAGACCTTTTTCTTTCAACCTCTCCACTATTTTTCCCCTCCTGAGGAATTCGCGGTATTCTGAAGGATGCTCAGTGAGAAGGTGCAGAAGGTATTGACGGTTCTTTTCAATTGCTTCCTTGTAAAGATCACGGTCGAGACCCAGACAGGACCGGAAATGTCCGGCCATATACTTATTTACCCCGCTAAATGATTCTTTTAACCTTCTGAAGGTATCATCAAAAAAACTCACCGTTTTTTCCAGCAGATCCTTCTCGGAAATATACCCGCCCACTTCTCCTTCACGGAATTCATAGTATAAAAACAGGAGCTTTTCAGGATAGGTCCTGTCAGCCATCTGACCCAGAAGATCAGCAGTGCCAAGCATCTTGCCCAGTATCTCGATTTCCGGGCTTGAGAATTCTATCTCTTCAAGTCGCACGTCAATACCGGTACATTTGAGAATAGCGTATGCGTTTTGATAATCAGAGCTGCTGTATCCGTGAGCATCCAGATACTTCTTAACAAACGCAATGCTTCTGTCGACATGAGTTTTTGTATACCTGGCGCCGGTACCTTCGTTGTCATCCAGATTCTGAATAAAACCCACATCATGCATCAGGGCACAGATAATTGCCAGTTCCACATTCTTCTCATTGAACCCGATACCATCAACGGCAGCACCATGGATCAGGCGGGTAAGAGCCAGGGCTGTATCGGTTGTGTGCTGAAGATTATGATACTCGGTATTGCAGGCTTTGTACCCGGGATAATTACCTGCAAAAAGTTTTCTTATATCGTTAAAGGCATTTGTAAGGCTGCTTAATCGGGCATCCGGGAATATCAATCTGATTATTCTGCTGATTTCAGCAAAAATTTTTTCTGGGTTGGTCAGGTCTATCAGATCGGCAAAACGGACATCATCAGATTTGAAACCGGAATTGGCCATTATCGTGTTACCTTTTTTTTCAGGATTACTGTTAATAATTAATAAGTATAATATTCTACCATCCTGGTTGATCCCGGAAATTGCAGAATACTATGTATGATTTTATTCATCATGTTTTGGAAAAAAGATCGACTGTTTTTTTGATGTCTGAGTTTTCTCCACAGAAAGCGCGATATTTCAGATACAGAACATTGTTTACAACCATTTACTGTTATTCAGATACCGGCCCTGGCTTCGGAAGTTTTGGGAGGGTATTTGAATTGAAGACTGATGATAATTTCTAATTTACCGAAAACACTGGGAAAATTAAATGTCTCCTATTGTACAAGGTGTTGATTTGCTCTTAACACCTCAAAAGTGTACTGTTTGAGGCGGTCGGCTGCCTGCAGCAGCATCTCATCATCGGATGGAAAAGGTGTGATCGTTAAAGTTGTCAGCCTGCGGGTTTCCTCACTGAGAGCCTCCTTATTCCCTTTTGCAAGAGCGTAAACGAAATCAAATTTTGATTCAGCGGAGATGGGATCGGATTTAATTAACTGACCTCCATCATTATCCAGGAAATCAAGCGTACCGTCTACAGTAGCACTTTTCCCCAGAGAAAAGCGGATAACGGTACAACGCAGGGCTTTGTATTTGATTTTTTTTATGTCGTTTCCCAGTGAGTCTTTCTGCACATTCCCATTTTCATCAAGCACATACTCCCATCCATCCTCAACTTCTTTAGTCTCTTCGAATTGCGCTGAAGTAGAGAGCTCAGGAGAAATATCGATTTTTCTTATGTTAAGTATGATTGTAAAGTCATATCGGATTCCGGGATTGGGGCGTGTATCGAACACGATCCATTCGTATCCCTGGTCCTGCAATCCAATCTTAAGCAGATCCTCTTCAAACGCGTGGGAGACTCTTTTTCCGGAATTGTTTCTGATTTGAAACAGGACATGGGAAAATGACTTCGCATGTGCATCAGAGATTTTCTCATCGATCCCATTATAAGCCGGCAGGTAATGTTTGACTCTCAGGAACCGGTCGTAAGCCTGCCTGGAACTGAACCTGTCACCCTTTGCAAGAAGAGACTCCCCCTCGCTGAACAGAAAATCAGCGGCTTTACGTTTGGAATCTATTATATCCTTGTCATAATCGACGTATGTGTAATTTATCCTCTGTTTGATAGATGCGCTGAGAGGTTTTATCAGGTCCTGACGGTTTTTAAGCCTCATGTAGCGCTCGTAAATCTCTTCCCATACCTGGGGTTCACCGCTCTGCATGAGGAATTTTATTCGCTGTCTGTCTTCATCGTTGGCAAGGTTATATGCCTGCGTGAGGACATCTATCTCTTTTTGATTGTCAGGGTTTTTCATGAGTGTCTGGGCTGATTTCGCCACCGCTCCGTCATAATGACGCTGTTCAAGCATTTTTCTGGATGAATTACAGGAGAATAAGGCTATAAGAAGGAAAAAAAACAGCGGTGCACGTTTCATGATTGTCCCATTGATGAGTTTGTCTTTTATTTGTACTGTTCCTTTTTTTAAGGGAACTGTCACTGATTATCATGATATCATTTTTTTATAAGGGATGCCAGAGGCACTGCGGCATTTATGCCGCTGAAAGAAGCCGCCGAACTATTTGATACCTGGAAGAAATATATTTTGAAAGCATACAGTGAATAACCTGAGGGAAAAGACATGAAAAAAAATGGAAAATCCTTTGCTTGTCTGGTATTACTGACATCTGTATTGGGCGTCTTCGGCCAGAGTATCACTGTGACCTTTTGCGGCTATTCAAATTCTGATAATCTGCCTGTAGAGCTTGACAGCGTTTATGTATACAATTGCGATACAGGGGAAGACACGACGATTTACGGTCCGATGGAACTTGCCTTTGTTATTCCGTCATCCGGAGTATCCCAACCCCGTCTTTTTCCCTCATTTAAAGCTGCACCTGGAACTCCTGGCATATTTTACAATCTTCAGGGACGCAGAGTCCCTGGCATTAGATCAGATAAAAGAATTGAACCATTCACAGTTCAGGTTTTAATTGAAAAGAGAGATGGGTTTCAAAGGAGAATAGTGGCAGTTGATAAAAATCAATTCACTGTGCCCGGACAATTGGAACAAATCAGCCGGGAATTCAGAGATCCGGTGGGTAAAAGAGCCGAATTTTCAGCCAGTGATTCTTTTTTGTTTGTCGGATTCGCAGATGGTTATATAACCGATACTATAGCGAGAAGATCTGTTTACGATGGTGAACTTCTGGAATTCAAATTTACCGCTCAGACAAATGGCCGTATATGGTACGACTGGGTGTATTATTCCAGGGATAGCCTGGTTACATGGGGATTTGGTAATACAGAACAGGCATACAGAAGCAATGACAGGAAATATAACTGGTATGTTGATCAGGCAAATACCGGGACTCACTCCAACAGTAACTGCGGTCCGTCATCAGCAGAAATGGCCTCCAGATGGGCGGATAGTTTGTATACCGGCTCTGCTGAAGAAGCAAGAAGCCTGTTCAGGCCTGAAGGCGGGTGGTGGTATACAAGTGATGTTATCAGCTATCTGACTCTGCATAATATCCCGAATCACACGGTACGTTTTGACAATACTTCCAATATCCGGGAGTTGATCGACCAGGGAAACATTCTTATTTCATGTCTAACCACCGCGGAATTGCGTCGAAATACAAACAATGCTCATCGTGTTGACCGGTTTTACAGTTACGGGGACGGGCATTTTCTTGTCATTAAAGGATATAGAATTGTAAATGATTCCGCTCTTTTTGAGGTCTATGATCCCAATAACTGGAATGCAAAATATTCAGACAATTCTCAAAAAGGCAAAAACCGTCATTACCGCGAATCTGATATGTCAAATGCGATCTCCAAATGGTGGAATTATCTGATTGTTGTGAGTGAAAAAGGTACTGCAGCCAAGAGAATGCCGTTTAAAAATGTGGTCGACCCGGACACAATAGAGCATGCGCGGGGACGGTGAATGTAAACAATATGATCCGGTTTTCTAGCCCGGTTTACCGGGCTTTATTTGGTTAGAGGTGGCATTTATGCCGCCTCTTATGCCGCCGTTTATACCGCCGAAAAAATTAAACCTGTGTTGTCAGAAAAACCTGTAAAGTCATCTGTTCAATCTGACTCTGAAGTCCTTCGATATCATCCATGTGAGCGTCTTCGTCATTCAAAATCTCCTGAAGAAGATCACGTGTGGCAAAGTCTTTCACTTCACCCGCAAGAGCAATTGCATTGTTGTAGGCTGCGATAGCATCGGTTTCCGCAACACGGTCGTTTTCCAACTGCTTCGCGACATCGGACCCGATATGAATCTTGTTGAGCGATGAGACAACCGGAACACCTTCCAGAAAAAGAATCCGTCCGATCAGCTTTTCTGCATGCTTCATTTCATCGATGGCTCTTTTTTCGAAATGTTTATGCAGCTTTTCATATCCCCAGTCTTCGCACATTTCTGAGTGAACCATATACTGGTTGATAGCTGTGAGTTCGTCGGCCAGAAGCGCATTCAGCGCACTAACAAGCTTTTCATTACCTTTCATAAGAGGTTACCTTTCAATGAAAGTGGTTAAAGGTGATTTATAAGCAATAAATGAATTTAAATCATTATACAGTAAATTCACTCATTTATACAATGAATAATGTACAATTTATAAATTAATATACGAAAAGAACACTGGAAATATTCCGGGTAAAGATCGCAAACCCGGTGAAGTTTACCAGGGTCAGTATGGTTCCTGTCAAAAAAAAAGCCGAAGGCTGAATGCCTTCGGCTTACTGACACAAATAAGACCTGTCCCTTTATTTTAATACAAATCCTGATTTGTGAACCAGATCGGAACTGTTAACCTTAACAACATAATAGCCTTTTGGCAGCCCTGCAGTGTTGATACTGCAGTTTTTATTGAATGTCGCCGAACGCACAACATTACCTCTCAGATCATAAACATTCAGAACTGATCTGCTGTTTTGTGAATTGTTAAGACTGATATTTACAGCGTTTCCGTTCTGACGGACAGTTATGTTGTTTGCTTTTGATGCTTTTACCGGTAAAGAAGCGTTAACTGCCTCAATTTCATAAAGTGAGACGTTGTCGACAAATACTGTCGGGGTGCTCAATCCCACACTGAACTCCACTCTTGAATCCTCATACGTAGGATCTCTCATGATAAAATCAAGTGTGAAAGTCTGCTTTGTAGTTGTGAGATTAACCTCTCGTGATCCATTCAAAATATTCTCACCTTCTTCTCCAAAAAAAGAAGTATAGGGGCTGACCGGCATACCGACATTAACAAAAAGGGTTCTGTTAGAAGCTGCACGAGCATCGTAAATCAGACGGTAGGCCTTACCCTGTTCAAGCCGAATACCCGGCTGGACCACCTGCAGGTCGTAGTAGTTATTAGCTGTAGTAGTAACTGTCAGACGATACTCTCCGTTAACCACATCGCCTGAACCGGATCCGCTCCAATTGTTGAATGTCCAGTTTTTTGTTCCTGCTGAAAAAGATCCATTCACAACAAGATCCTGCTTGCCATCCGTAGTAGTAAAATTAGCCGTGATTTCTTTCGTGGCATCCATCTTGACTGTCAGAGGGTTCTGATTCCCGGTAGCACTTCCGGTCCAGCCACTGAATACCCAGCCTTCAGATGGCGTAGCAGTGAGTATAACCTGGGCGTCTTTCTCATAAGTGGTATTATCCGGGTTGCGTGTCACAGAGCCTCTTCCTCTTGTGCTGACTGTGAGGCTGTAGCTTGAGCCGCCACCCTTAAGAAAATTCGGGTAATCGTTTGGTGGATTGGGGTTGTTTTTGATGAACTCCCTGAGCCAGGTCATGGCCGGACGATCTTGCCCGTTGGTTCTTATTATACCCGTGTTTTCAACCCATGTAGAACCAAGAATGTAACCCCAGATCGTGATACCAACAACCTTGGGGTGATTCCACATCTCTGTGATATGATTTTTGTAGTTATTAAGCTGAGCCTGATCATCTCCTTCGCCTATATCATATTCTGAGATAAGCATCGGAACCTTTATTGAATTCCAGATATCATCCAGGCGTGATTTGAGAGTACTTGCAGAAGTATTTTTCAGACCATGTGCCTGGAAACCCACAGCGTCAATCGGCGCTCCGGCTTGTATAAGCTTGGGTATGATCTGCTTTATCCATTGGATTTCATTATTCCACTCAAGAGTGTTGTAGTCGTTGTAAATAAGAATAGCATTGGGCCAGCGCTCCCGGGCCATTTTGAAGGATTGAACAATCCACTCATATCCGGTGGAACCTGTTCCTCCAAGAGCCTCACGGAAAGGAATAGGAGCATGTTTACCGGCATTCCAGTTGTTGGGATCTGACATGTACGCTTCATTTACCACGTCGATCATTTGAACATCAGGATATCTTGCCGCTGCGGCGTCAAACCATTCGATAATTTCTGCCTTCTGCTCTGAAGTAGAGAGATTGTTCATCCAATCGGGGTACTGGCTTCCCCATATAAGAGTGTGGAATTTCCAGGGGATACCATGCTGTTTTGCATAGTTGGCAATATTGTCTCCACCACTCCAGTTCATCTGGTCACGGGTTCTTTCCACAGACCCCCATTTGTGCTCGTTTTCACCAGTGATCTGGTTCCACATAGAGATGAAATCGTCCCGTACCCGGCCGTTTGTAGTGATATTCCCCAAAAACTTATTGGCTCCTTTGGCAAGCTGGGCTTCTGAGATACCCGTAAAAAGGAACACAAACGTGAAAACAAAGCAGGCGATCGGAACCGCTAACGCTTTGACTGGCATAGAATTGGATCTTCCCACTGCCAGTGTGGGTTTAATGAATTTTTGTTTAACTCGATTTGGTTTCATTCCGCCCCCCTTTTTTACCTTTCGATCGGAACGATGGTGTTGAACAAAAAGTTGATTAATTCTAATATAAGGAGAGTAATCACCGGAATCCTGTTAATTTTGCCGGTCTTGTGCATTTTCTGTTGAACTTTAGTTCAACATTTTTTCTGAGGCGGCATAAGTGCCGCCTCTAGCGAAAAAAAGCCCGGTGAACCGGGCTTAGGAAACAAAACCGGCTTGCGATACCGGTTCTGATCAGGCTCAATAGACCTGGAAGAGTTTCTTCGAAATCGTCTGATTTCTGGACTTGATCTGTATGGTGTAAACACCCTTTTGTGTTATTGCAGGTATGTTGTTAATAACCAGGTTTTCAGAAACTGCCTTCATCTCCGTTATCCGTTTTCCTGACAACGAATATATTGCAATTCTGCGTGAGGGATCTTTTGCCCCGAATGACAATTTCAGGATACCATTTTGGCTGTTTATGGAAAAACCGGCAGGTAGTTTTTTCTGCACACTTTCAGGCGTATTCACCGCGTCTTTTCTCAATAACCGCACATAGAAGACTCCTCCTACCATACCGGTAGATGCCTGGAATTTGACAGTGATCTCATCTTTACCGGATACCATGCTGTTGGGAATGGGATACTCCTGATTGATGAACTGATCTTTGTTCCATTTACCGACAATGTTTTCGGTGACAAGCTTCTCTCCATCGATAAGGATATCAAATGTGCGGGTACATCCCTCATTCCCCCAGTACCTTACCATAAGAGAGAGATCAGTTTCTCTGTTTGTAAGCAGGTTGTAACTGAAAAATCCGCCGCTTCCACCGCTGCAGCTCCCGGCATCACGGTAAAATTCACCATTGTGGCTGCCGGTCTGGGAGTTTTGAGACTGCAACTTGTGATCTACTTCAGGCTGCTGCTCACCGGGAGCGACTTTATCAATTGTTCGCCTATCAAGTATGAGTAACTCTTCTTCGTCTTCAACACTGCCTCCCTCCGTTAACCAGTAAATCATATAGCGGTAATCGTGAATGCGGAAAAACGGCTCAAGAACAAGCTGAGAGCCGGTCCAGTTCCCGATCAGTCCCGGTGCGGTGAAAGTCATCTGTGTCCCGTTGCCGCGAACAAGTTTGGATGGAATTGATGTCCGGCTGCCGAGAAGTTTAGGTGCTGAGTTCAGAGAGTAAAGAGCTCCGCTGGCAATGTGTCCCCATCTGCCGGCATCTGCTATAAGACCGTTGAGGTCCCGGTTTTCGGTTTTTGCTCCCAGAAGAATCGGACCGTGCATCAAAGCTACATAAGAGGGAACATTGGGCATCTCCTCAATCCTGGTGTGCATTGGTAAAATCACAGTCACGACCTCACCATTATTCCAGGTTCTGTCGATTTCATAATAGGATGAAGGCTGTGAAGTTGAAGGGAGTGTGTCTGCTCCTATGATAATTTTCAGGGAACCGGCAGGAACCCAGAAGGGATGACGGATAAGCAGCTTGAACCTGGATGAAGAAGCAGTGCTTATGGTCAATTGGGTTTGTTCCTCATCGGGGAAGCGGGTCTCCTGTCTGATCTTTACCCCTTTATCTCTCCAGTTAAGCTCGGATGCGACAAACAGATTAACAAAAAGAGAGTCGCTCTTGCGGGAATAGATAAGCTGGCTGTACTTGCCGTGATTTTCCATTCCTGTACCCACACAGCACCACATCGCTACATCTGGAGCAGAATAGACTCTGTAATGACGCGGACGGGCTGGAGTAAAATAAACGTATCCTCCATGGGTGGGGTGCTGAGATGAGAGAATATGGTTGAACATCGTGCGTTCATAGAAATCGACGTATCTCGCATCATTTGTCATGCGAAAGAGCCCTTCCGAGAGCTTGAGCATGTTATGTGAATTACAGGTTTCCGGCCCCTCCCGTTCCGTTGTGTAATCGATACAGTCTGCCGCTGAGGGAAAGTGCTCTCTTCTGCTGTTGCCGCCGAAGGCAAGGCTTCTTTTTCCTGTCACTGTTTCCCAGAAAAACCTTGCAGCTTTGAAATATGTGTTATCATTATCCATTTCAGCTATGCGCTGAAATCCTACAGCCTTTGGCACCTGGGTATTTGCATGCAGATTGTCAAGGTTGTCGGTTCCAGATGACATAGGGGTGAGAATTGTCCTGTGAGAGAGCTTTTTTGCCATGGTGAGATATTTGTTATCCTTAGTCATCTGGTATGCATCGGCGTAGACCTCATTGATACCACCGTGTTCATTCCCGAGCATCCCCTGAATCTGGTTATCGGATAATCTGGAGAGGATATTTATACCCCAGTCGCACAGCTTTAAAAACATCTGTCTGGCGGTTTCGCTGCCGCCATAAAGCCAGGCATCCCTGAGCCCTGCATATGTTTTATGGATGTTATACCAGGGTACCCAGTAATCCCAGACCTTCCCGGTATTACCGTTTTTAATCTCCCGCCACAGTGGTTTTCCATTGGGAATTCCGCTGACATATCCCACAAAATCGGCATCTTTTCCATTAGCATCCTGGCACTTCTTAAGTTCTTCGATCATATAATCCATACGCTCTTTACATTGTGCATTACCTGTCGCAGCATAATGTATCGCAAGAGCGGAGAGATAATGTCCCCCGACATGCCCGTCCAGACCGGCCCAGTTGGAATAGTTTGACACTCCTTTGGTCGAAAGACCGGCATCAGCACGATAACAGTAAAGCAGACGGTCGACATTGTATTTCATTAAATGGCTTATGTTGAGATCCATGGAGTGTTTAAACGGGCCATCCAGAAGCGTGACATCACCGAGCGGAAACTCATTGGTATAAAGTTTGTCCTGTGCAGACGCGTTGATTGTCAAGAGCATCACAGCAGTCAGGTAAAGAAAAAGTCTGTTCATAATGCCTGTCCTCCTTTTTTTTTGACGATGTGCTTTCAGGCTGATTTATTTCCCTGTAACAGTTTCTGCATTCTTCTTTTCTGTATCGGAATCTGCATCGGTATCGAATTCAAGGATCGGTTGTAAATATGTGAGTACAAAATATCGATTCCGATACCGATGCCGATTCCGACCCCGAAAACAAAAGGTGCCGGCCTGGTGTGAGACAGATATCTACTTTCTGAACTCCACCAGTGCATCATCCGCCTTCTGATTCATATAGCACAGTTTTACCCAGTCCTCACTACGGGCAATACTTGACACGCGGACTTCATCGATCAATCCGTTAAAAAACGACCATCCCTGATAATACGGGATTTCCACAGATCTACCATGGCTGCCGATGGTGAAATTGTCAGATGTATTTCTTTCATACTCACCTGGCATCAATGCGGCTTTGTCTTTCACCAGTTCCCCGTTTATGTATAGACGTTGATTTGTGCCATTCCGCACGCCTGTCAAGTACACCCATTCTTTTGCTCCGGGTGCTGGCGGAACGGAATCCTCGGAATATTCCCAGCCCGACTGATTCTGGAACTCTACAAATTCCCAGGTTGCCCGGTTATTTCTGAGACATTTGAATTGCAGGTAATACTGTTCATGGCCTTTACCCGCGACAGCGTGGAAAATCGAATCGATAGTATCAGCCTTTACCCAGCAGGATATCGAGTAGAATCCATCCTCAGAAAAATTCAGGCGGCTGTCTGCTGTATTGGGCATTGTGATACAGGAAGATGCTCCGTTAAACGCCCTCGCCCCGCCTATCGCTCCGTCGACTGCTGATTCTTCTGATGTGCCCACAGGTATTCCGTGGTAGTGGTTCGGTGTCGCATCGGGAGCCGGATCGGTTCCTTTACCTGAGAGATGCCATACACCCTGAAAAGCATCTGCCGTATCAAACACAGCGCAACCGTCGGATTCACTTTCCGCATCCGGATTTCCCCAGTACATGATGATAAACTGTGAATCGTCATTTCCATATACTGTGTCAATCTTTACCCAGATATCCGCTCTCCGGCTTTTTGTATCCCACTTTTCAATTTCGTAAGGAATCGCCTTGCCATTTTCTTTTGCGAACCTCAGATCACCGCCGTCAGGTCTGGACTGGCTGAAATTGAAATTATCCTCACGCAAGCGGATAAGTACCGGGAAATCAGTGACATCGCCGTCTACACCGGCACCCGATGCGGTTGTGTTCAGGTAGATTCGTGCAGAGTAATTGAAGCTGGCAAGATGGTAAAAGTCAATTGTACCGGTTACCGTCGTTTTACCGGACTTTACGGTAACGCTGTCGATATCGACAGAGGAGGAGGTGTCCGCGGATGACAGCGCGCGTAAAGTGTAAGTCCCATGCGGGAGATCATCGATAACAAATTCTCCTGTTGCTGTATCACATGTCACAGTCCGTTCCAGACCGTAGATCTGGATAAACACGTTTCTGTCAGATGAAG
>DAOTAZ010000030.1:0-16492 GCA_035382965.1 Chitinispirillaceae bacterium
GTCTTTGCATGAGTTTTTTTTGTTAATATTTGATTTTTTACTCACGGAATCAGGACCTATAAAAAACTGGCTGAGCACGAAAAGAATCCGGAAAACCGGGCTATTTTAAATGAGATTGCCGAGGATGAGTTGCGGCATTACAAGTTCTGGGAGGAGCAGACCGGAACCGCTGTGAGACACTCGGGTTTTCTGGTCATGTTTTATTATGTGGTATCCAGAGTACTGGGACTGACATTTGCAATCAAGCTCATGGAACACAAGGAGCAGGGTGCCCAGGTCAATTACCAGGAGATAGCCAGAGAGATTCCTGAGGCCAGTGAAATAGAGGCAGATGAGAATGCGCATGAGCAGAAACTCATCGGCATGATCAATGAAGAGAGGCTTCATTATATTGGTTCGGTTGTTCTTGGTCTCAATGATGCTCTTGTTGAGCTTACGGGTACACTGGCCGGATTGTCTCTGTCATTGCGCAATCCCAGACTGGTTGCTGTGGCGGGGCTGATCACAGGGATAGCCGCTTCTCTCTCGATGGCAGCATCAGAGTATCTCTCTACCAAATCGGAAAAAACGAGTGTGAAGAATCCGGTCAGGGCTTCTGTTGTAACCGGAACAGCTTATGTGGTAACGGTTTTTGTTCTTATTCTTCCATTTCTGTTGCTTACAAATACTATTATTGCTCTTGTATTGACCCTTGTCGCAGCGCTGATGGTAATTGCCTGCTTTACATATTATATATCGGTTACTCATGATCTCTCCTTTTCCAGAAAATTTGCCGAGATGGCTGGTATCAGTGTCGCTGTGGCGATGATCACTTTTCTGATTGGTTATTTCATTCAGCGCTTCTGGAATATCGAAGTGTAAGTGTGTCTGGTCATACCCTTTACATTTTGTAAACATGGGTGGTATCGGTATCGGTATCGGCATCGGTATCGAAATACTTGCTAATATAAGAAATTCAAGAATTCCTTTTTCTGGCTAAATCAAAAAATCTTCTCATTGTCAGGTTAATCATTAATCAAGATTGATCCGGGTATGGTACATCGATTCCGATACCGATGCCGAACTGAGGAACAAACGAAAAGTAACTATGAAAACCGCTGCAATCATGATCTCCCGTCAGCCTCTCAGGGTAAGCTCGGAATCCACGTGGCTCAAAGCCGCATCGGAAGCAGTGCTATGGGCCGGGGAAAACGGCTATACGCTCCTGACTTCGGTCGGAGTGAAGACCTGGGAGATGGTCTTGTTTCTGGGGAACAGGTATGGCGTGAATTGCAGAATCTTTTTGATAGCAGACAGTGAGGATGATTTCAGGGAGAGATCTCAATGGGTCAGAGGCCAGTTCAGACTTGACGATAAGGCAGAGTTCGTTTACCTTCCGGGACAGGGGAAAGACAAAAGTGAAATCTGCGGTGAGAGGGACAGGATTATAGCCAATGAAGCGGATCTGTTGATTCCAGTGTCAATTCGTAAAGGCGGAAATATGGACTCCCTGCTGGAGGAGATGCAGAGCAGGGGAAAGGCTGTTGAGAGGTGCTTTGAGATAAGATATCAGAAAAGAGAAGAAAAACTGAAATATGATTTGAAGGGAGTATTTTCCGGGAGTGCATTTGGTATCGGGAAAGAATACCTTTATCACTGGACCCGTGCATCGGAGGGACCCTGGCCCGGTCAGCTTTTCTGTGATTACTATGAATCTGTGTTTACTTCCAGGAGTTTCCCCGGAAGTGCTTTTGCAACATTGAAAAACATCCTTTTTCAGAGAAAGATATTTGCATCTTCAAGGCATATGCCATCAGGAGTAGCAGTGGTCTCCTTCACAGGTGCTTCTCCTGCTGAATTTGCCCCTCTCATGAGATGGCGTTCACGATACAGGGAGATGTCTTTTGAGCCCTATGGAATAGGTATTGAAAAGCAGGCAGCTCTTCAGTGTGGATTTGCCAGGGTTAAATATTTTGACAAACCGGGAAAGACCCCGTGCGATGAAAGGTGGATTCATCACTCTGCCGGGAAAACGGGTTCATGGATAATTGAGGATGAATACAGGCATTGTGGTGATTTTGATCTGCAGGGCATCTCACCTGATAAGCTTATCTGCTTGTGTTATTCAGAAACTGAAGCGCTTGAAATCGAATCAGAATTCAAAATACGGTCATTTTATTTCCTGTAAAAACTTTTTCCAGCCCTCTTAATTTAACTACTCTTCCAGTTCCTTTAGAATATGCAGCAGGGTTTCTTTTTTCTCCCTCAGTTGATCCTTGAAAAACGGACTGTCGGTGTGTGCGATCTCAGCCCTAAGATCGGAAACCGTACTTTCAAGTACATCCTTTAAAACTGTGTTTTCCTTGTCTGATATCTGTACTGTTTTCATATCTCCCTTCCTTAAAAAGCCTTCCATAAATAATACGCATGAAAGTATCTTAGAATTATTGTTTGCTTTTTTACCTGGCGGAGAAAAATGGATACAAAATCATCAGTTTTTATTGCGGGACATAAGGGTCTTGTGGGCTCTGCAATTGACAGAGCTCTTAGTTCCATGGGGTATACTAATATCCTGAGGCGGAGCCGGGCTGAACTTGATCTGACCGATCAGGCGGCAGTAGAGAAGTTCTTTAAAGAGGAGAGGCCGGAGTATGTATTTCTTGCTGCAGCCAAGGTAGGTGGAATTTATGCCAACAACACGTATCCGGCCGAGTTTGCCTTCAGCAACATGCAGATTCAGTGCAACATTGTCAATTCAGCCTGGAAATATGGCACAAAAAAGCTTCTTTTCCTTGGTTCTTCCTGTATTTATCCCAAGTTCGCGCCTCAGCCGATAAGGGAGAGCGAGCTTCTTACCGGACCTCTTGAAGAGACCAACAAGGCCTATGCTTTGGCAAAAATAGCGGGCATTATTATGTGTCAAAGTTATAACCGTCAGTACGGTACCAATTTCATCAGTGTAATGCCAACAAACCTCTATGGTCCAAATGACAATTACCATCCGGAAAATTCCCATGTCCTTCCAGCCCTGATAAGACGTTTTCACGAGGCTAAAGAGAGCAAGGCTCCTTATGTCACAATCTGGGGTACGGGTTCTGCGCTTCGTGAGTTTCTTTATTCTGATGATCTGGCGGATGCGTGTGTATTTCTGATGCAGAACTATGATGACGATGAGATCATCAATATCGGATCAGGGGAAGAGATATCGATCAAGAATCTTTCCAGACTGGTCAAAGAAACTGTGGGATATGAGGGTGAGATAAGATTTGATACGAGTAAACCTGACGGCACCCCAAGGAAGCTGCTTGACTGTTCAAAACTCCATTCGCTGGGATGGAAACCTCGGATTCCCATGAGGGAGGGATTGAGGCTGGCCTATGATGATTTTGTCAGGAGACACTCCAAGTAGGAGTCAGAGGGGAGACTGTTCTTAAGAATGGGAAGACAGTTGTTTAAACAGGAATTTTCTAGAATCCATCCATTATATCCAGGTTGACAGAATCGAAAGGCAATGATCTTACTACTTGAAGTTCACGATCAATGCTGAGATCGACCTGATAGATCTTATTTTTCTCCAGTCGTGATCCGTTGCTTTCCTGGAGGACAGAAACAACCGGTCTGTCCAGTTTACTGTTTGCTGAAATAACTCTTGCCACCCGTCCGTCACAGAGTTCCACAATACTGCCGATAGGGAAGATTGAGGAATAGGAGAGAAATGACCTGACATATTCAGCGCTGACCAGACCCTGTTTTGACATCTTTATCAGCATTTCCACTCCCTTGTAGGGAACCAGGGCTTTTCTGTAGGGCCGGGGAGAACACAGGGCTTCGAAAATATCGGCGACCTGGGTGATTTTGGCATAGTTGTGAATAAAGCGGCCTCTGCGCTGTTTGGTGTAGCCTTTACCGTTCTCCCTTTCATGGGTCTGGTAGGCGATAAATTTTACCGAATCGGAAACTGTCATAAATCTTTCGATCATGCTCAGGCCGGTCAATGGATGTTTTCTTACCTCGTACCATTCATCATTTGTTAATCTGCCCTTTTTAAAACGGATTTTTGGAGGCACCAGCAGCATTCCCACATCGTGCAGCAGAGCTCCGACTCCGATGTCGATTACCTGGTTCTCATTAAAGCCTGATGCTGCCGCGATGTTCATGGCAATCAGGCAGACATTGAGAGTATGATAGTAAATGGGATCGTTTTTTTCGGGTTTGCAGCTTGACAAAGCGAGTATGATATTGCGGTCGTTAAGGAATGTGTCAATGAAGAGATCTATTATGGCGCGGACCCTGCCGGTATCTACCTTTTCACCATTGGCAAGTTTGTTGAGGATTATCTTTACCTGTTTTAAAGCCTCCGAATAGGTAAGTTTCACCTCTTTTTTGTAATCTTCGGTGCGATCGGCAAGATAGTGCTGCTTCATCGATGCTTTCATCTCGGGACCGGAGGGGATATCGCTTACCTGGCCCAGATCGAAAGCATTGTCAAGGAGAGATGCTGATTCGTTCTGAAGGAGCTGCCTGTATCCCTCTTCGCCTGATTTGATCTCAGGAAAAAGTCGTCCCGACAGGTTTTCCTCTTCCCCATACGGTAATCTCTGTACTTCATCGAATTCTGTATCAAGCAGTTTCTTCAGCTCTGTGTCTTTGTCCCTGATATACAACTCAAAAATGTTTCTTCTTTTAAGTATGTCGAGATGGCGTTCGGTAAGAAAAACGTTTTTTCCTATCAGCAGGTCTCCGGAGGAACTGAAGTACTCAGTTGCGGTTACCTGTCCCGGAGAAAGGGAATCGATATTTATGGCCTTCACTCGAAAAACTCCGGTGGATGAGCTCTGTGGTGCAAATCACATATAATTGTAATATTTTGCACATCGATTGTATTCAAAAAAATTTAACAATTTAATTCGGGCGGTTTCCGCTCCTTTATGGGGATTTGCTGGCATGCTTATTGATGCTATAAGTTTATGGCGAAAGCCCGGTAAGGGCTTTTTGTCATAATTACAGGAAGGAGCAGTAAAGGATGAATCTATTAAAAAAGGAAAAGAGAAGTGAACTGCCGGCACTTTCAGATTTTCTGGAAAGGCCATTGACTTCGATGATGGATTTTCTGGAGAGGCCTCTTGTTTCATTCAGGGACTTCTGGAGGGAAACTCCGGTGGTTGATCTGGCAGAGAACTATAAAGAGGTGAATGTCAGGGTAGAGGTCCCTGGAATGTCTCCTGATGAGCTCAATGTCAGCTATTCTGAGGGCATACTCTCTGTATCAGGAGAAAAGAGGGAGAAAAAGGAGGAGAAAACAGGGACAGTTTCATTCCAGGAAAGCAGATTCAGTTCTTTTAAAAGGGACATCCCTCTTGGGGAAAACCTGAAATGGGAAGACTCTAAAGCTTCTTACCGCAATGGGGTTCTTAATGTTTCTATTCCCAAAAAAGAAACAGAATCCCAAAAAGGGAAGAAGATCACTATCGATTAACTAAAAAGAAAGGATCAACTATGCTTTGGGCAACGGATCCATTCAGAGAGATTGAGAGGATGCGCAGGGAGATGGACAGGGTCTTCTCTCGTATTCCATTCTTCGGGGCAACAGAATACGAATTCCCCCTTGTAAATCTCTACGATGATAAGGACAGCATTATTCTGGTAGCGGAAATTCCCGGTATCCCCAAAGATCAGATCAATCTGAATTTCAGTGATGGGAACCTTGTAATCTCCGGGAAAAGAGAACTTTCCAGGTACGGGAAATCGGAACTGCTGAGGCAGGAACAACCTGAGGGAGAGTTTGAAAAATCAGTAAGAATACCCGTACGGATCGACAGCTCCGGGATAAAAGCAAAGTTCGAAGACGGGATGCTTACTGTAGTGCTTCCTAAATCTGAAGAAGCTAAACCAAAACAGATAAACATTGAATCTTAAATCAGGAGGAAAAGATGGCTGAGTTGACTAAAAGAGGACAGATTCCGGTGGAAAGAAGCTCCGCTGAGCAACTGCTTTCTCCGGGAAAATCCTACTCCCCTGATGTAAATATCTATGATAACAAGGAAGCTTTGATCTTTACGATGGATATTCCTGGGGTACATAAAGGTGATGTCAATGTGGAGATCGATGAGAACAATGTCCTCTCTATCAAGGCAAAAGATTCTTTCAAAGAACCGGAAGGAACATCTCTGCTGAAAGAATTTGACATCGGCGACTACTACCGGGCCTTTACAATAAGCAATGAATTCGACAAGGATAAAATATCGGGAAAACTGGAAAACGGAGTCCTGGAGATAATTATTCCCCGCAGAGAGGAAGTCAAACCCAAAAAAATCCAGATCAGTGCATAATACTTACATCTGATTGGTTTATTCAATGAAAGCCGCTTAAGGGTTTCTTCTATCCGCTATGGCGGCTTTCTGCTCCCTCTGTTTCTGCCTTCACCGCAATAGTTCACATCGTTGACCGAATTAACTATACCCGACTTTCAATCTTAACATAAATGGTTTATTTTATAAGCTATGGATCCCTCATTACTACTGCCGACTGCATCGATCGATGAAGCAACACAGGTCTTTATCCGCAAGATTCAGGAGGTTAACCCTAAGGTACAGACAGAGCTTATTGAAAAAGCCTTCCGGTTCGCCTGGACAGCTCACAAGAATCAGGTGCGTAAATCCGGAGAACCCTATCTTGCTCACCCCGTTGCTGTTGCCCTGATCCTGGCTGAACAGCACCTTGACTCGATCACTATCTCTGCCGGGCTTCTGCATGATGTGCTCGAGGATACTACTATCGGCCGCGAAGCTATCTCCCAGGAGTTTGGTGAGGATGTGGCGCTTTTAGTGGATGGAGTAACCAAAATCAGGACCTTCCAGATAAAAACCCTTCAGGAGAGGCAGGCTGAGACATACCGCAAGATGCTTCTTTCCATGGCTAAGGATCTGAGGGTTATAATCATCAAATTCGCCGACCGCCTCCATAACCTGCGTACACTGAAGTACCTTGAACCGGATCGTATCAAGGCAATCGCCTCGGAGACACTCGATATCTATGCCCCTCTGGCTCACAGGCTTGGAATGGCAAGGATAAAATGGGAATTGGAAGATCTTGCTTTCAAGCATCTTTATTGGGATGAATATAAAAGCATAGTGGCTAAAGTAGTAGCAAACCGTGGTGAACGGGAAGCTACCATCGACAGCTTTGTGATGCCATTGCGCCGCCGCCTTGACGAGGAGAAAATCGAGTGCACGATTGTAGGGAGGCCCAAACACTTTTACAGCATCTACCGTAAGATGGTTCAGCGGAACAAGCCCTTCGAGGAGATCTATGATCTCCTTGCCATCAGGGTAATAGTAAACACTGTCCAGGACTGCTACCATGTACTCGGAGTCATCCACTCCATCTGGACACCTTTACAAGACAGGTTCAAGGATTACATAAGTACTCCCAAATCAAACGGATATCAGTCTCTCCACACCACTGTCTTCGGTGAAAAGGGCAACATTATAGAAATGCAGATCAGGACCTGGGAGATGAACCAGATTGCCGAGGATGGAGTAGCGGCGCACTGGCTTTATAAAAGTGGTGAACAGACGATGACCAGGGATGATCGGGCGCTTGTCTGGCTTAAAAACCTGATCGAATGGCAGAAGGAACTCACCGATTCTACGGAATTCTTTGAATTTTTTAAAATTGATCTTTTTCATGCTGAAATCTTTGTTTTTACTCCCAAAGGTGACCTGATATCGCTTCCTAAGGGTGCTACTGTTCTGGATTTTGCCTTTTCCGTACATACACAGCTTGGGATCCATTGTATCGGTGCAAAGGTTGACGGGAAAATTGAACCGATAAACAAGACTCTTAAGAGCGGTTCGACTGTGGAAATCCTTACCCTTAATTCTAAAAAGCCCTCAGTTGACTGGCTCAGAGAGGTAAAGACTCCCAAGGCAAGGAGTGCTATCCGCAGATGGCTCAAAAATACCGGGCGGCAGGAGAGTATCGAACTTGGTAAAAAAATCGTACAGGCATCGTATAAGCGGCTCCGTTCCTCCACTTCTTTTAACGATCATATCCCTGGCCTCCTTCAGTTCCTTGGACTTTCCAATCTGGATCGTCTTTACGAACTGGTAGGAAGTGGAGAACTGCCTATAAGCAGAGTAATGCAGTATTTCCAGGTCAGGAAAATCAAAAAATCACCATCCAATATGGTCTCCCGTCTCATGGACACCTTTACCGGACGGGGAAGTCAGGGGATTCTTGTTGGCGGCAACGAGGATTTGATGGTGCGTTTTGCAAAGTGCTGCAATCCGATTCCGGGTGATCCTATAATTGGTTTTGTGACCCGGGGCAGGGGGATCTCTGTTCACAGGAGTGATTGCAGCAATGTAGAGTTGTTTTCTGCGGATCAGGAACGTAAAATCGAAGTATCATGGGATGACGGGCAACAGAAAAAATACAGTGTGATTCTGGAGATAATGGCTAAGGACAGGTCTGGTCTGCTGAATGATATCAGTCAGGTCTTCTCTGAATTCGGAGCAAATGTCACTGAGGGCGCAATGAAGACAATTGGTCAGCAGGCACGGAGCACTTTCACTATCCAGATACGTAACTTGAATCAACTCAAGCAAATCTTCAGACGTATTCAGAAAATTAAAGGTGTTGAGAATATCTCCCGTGTAAAAGATTATATTAATTACCCTCAGGAGAACGCCTGAGAGGGGGAAATATGGATCTGGACTTTATTTGGGTATCTGCTGCAGGATTGGGAACCGGCTCAATAGCGGGGATACTGCTTTTTCTGGCCTTCAGGCTCAGAAAAAAGCCTGAAATGATGACTGGGCAGTACAATACCAGTTTTGTCTTTTCAGGAAATCTGAAGCAGACCAATCTCCTTGATGCCATCCAGTTTCTGGAGATCGGAAGAAGAGAGGGTATCCTGCATATCTACTGTGGGAGGCGCAAAGGATATTTGACCTTTAAACAGGGACAGGTGGTTGATGCCTTTTACCGGAATGAGACCGGCAGAGAGGCGATTTTTGAGATGCTTGAGCTTCCGGAGGGGGATTTTTACTTTGAACCCAAGCTGATAAATCAGCCCAGGCTCATGTCAGAATCGATGATGGATATAGCGTTTGAATGGGATGCCCGTAAAAACGGCGGGCTTCAGGAATAATAATTTCAAGTATAGACGGGGCAATTTTCAATGAGCGGAAAACTTAAAATCTTCTCCGGTAATGCCAACATTCCACTTGCAAAGGAGATTTGTAACTTCGCCGGAGTAGAACTTGGCAGATGTGATATCACTAAATTCAGCAATGAGAACATAAAAGTCAGGATTATGGACAGCGTGCGCGGTCAGGATGTCTTCATTATTCAGCCATCCTGCTCCCCTGTAAATGAGGGGATAATCGAACTGCTGATAATGATCGATGCTGTCAAGCATGCCAGTGCCGGACGTATTACTGCTGTTGTTCCATATTTTCCCTATGCCCGTTCTGATAAAAAAGATGAGCCTAGAATTTCCATTACAGCCCGTCTGATGGCGGACCTTCTTCAGACCGCAGGGGCAGACAGAGTAATGACCATGAATCTCCATTCCCCTCAGATTCAGGGCTTTTTCAGAATTCCTGTCGATCATCTGCTTGCCGGACGTCTCCTGTGTGATTATTTCCAGAATTGCGGTACTGAGAACTGTGTTGTTGTTGCTCCTGATGCCGGGAGTGCAAAAAGAGCCGGGGCTTACGCGATCAAGCTGGGACTTCCGCTGGCGATTCTCGACAAACGGCGTTCCGATGATTCTGAATCACCTGTGATTCACCATGTAATAGGAGAGGTTAAAGGGAAGAGGGCCCTGATATTCGATGATGAGATCGCATCGGGCGGCTCTATTCTGGAAGTGGTAAAAGCATTGGAATCTCTGGGTGTGGAAGAGATACAGGCCTGCTGTGTTCATGCTGTACTCTCTGGAAAAGCTGTGGAGCGTCTCCGTGACTCATCTTTGACAAAACTGGTAGTTACTGATACAGTATTTATTCCTGAGCATAAGAAATTCCCTCAACTGGTTGTCCTTTCTGTTGCTGAGCTTTTTGCTAAAGCGATCATGTTCACAAACAGGGGAGAATCGATAAGCGGCTTGTACGATAAATTCTGATGATCAGAATAGAGATAGGAGCCGAAGAGTCGGGATGCAGGCTTGATCGTATACTGCGAAAACGGCTTAAGCTGATGTCTCTTTCGCAGATCTATTCTCTGATGCGCAGGGGCGGAGTCAGAATTGACGGCAGGAAAGCCAGGCAGGATTATCGCGTTCAGGATGGTGATCTACTCGAGATAGATGCAAGCGAGTCTGAATTAGCTGCATCATCCGGTCCTGACAACTCTCTCAAAGCAATTGTCAATACTGAGTATTTCAAGCGTAATTTCAAAATTATCTACCAGGATTCTGATCTCCTGGCATGTGATAAGCCCTCCGGGCTGGTGGTCCATCCCGGCACCGGGCACCTGCATCGCGATACTCTGATAGAACTTGCCACCGGCTATCTCCTGCAGAAAGGAAGTCTGAAGGAGGGAGAGGAGCCGGCGCTGGTTCACCGGATCGACAGGGATACATCCGGGGTAATCCTTATTGCAAAAAACAAAAGAACAACTAGAAAACTCCATGAAACTTTTCGGCAACATGATATAATTAAACAATACATTGCCGTCTGCCATCACAGGCCTCCTGAACTGGAGGGAAGTATAGAGTTGAAAGTGTCCCGCACTCATGAGCAGAAAAGCGGAACAAAAATGGCAGTGGCAGCAGACGGAAAGTCTGCAAGAAGCAAATACTATATCAGGGAATATCACGATGATCTTAGCAGGGTCGAGGTATTCCTGGAAACCGGAATTACCCATCAGATTCGTGTGCAGATGGCCCATTTAGGGTGTCCCATCGTTGGGGATTTGAGATATGGAGATTCTGAACTGGATCGCAAGGTTCTGAAAAATGCGAAAAACAGGCTTTATCTCCATGCCTTTCGGCTCTCTTTTCTTCACCCGGTAACCGGGAAGAGGATAAAAATCGAAGCTCATGAACCAAAAGAATTCAGTGAGCTTATGAGGCTGGTCGCCATTTAAAGGAACAGGCCATATATGGACCTGAGCGGTGCAAAGACAAACCAGGAAAAAGGAAATATCCGCATCCGCAATATGCTTGCGTCAATAGAGCGGACATTTCTTCCTATTGGAGCCACAATCGGCAGATACCGGATAATCGAGGAGATTGACCGGGGGGGAATGGCCGTTGTCTATAAGGCTCTGCAGCTCGATCTTAACCGTGAAGTGGCATTGAAAGTGATGCCTGCCAATATTTCCATAAACCGGGGGTTTGTGGAAAGATTTCTCACCGAAGCACACGCGGTAGCAAAACTGAGTCATCCCAATATCGTTAACATCTACGAAGTCGCTACAGAGAAAAACACCTACTATCTGGCGATGGAGTATATACCGGGTAAAAACCTTTACTATTATCTTCATTATTACAAACCAAAGCTGGTTGATGTTCTGGAGATAGTGGTAAAACTTACCGATGCACTCTCCTATGCGCATAAGCAGAAGATTATCCATCGTGATCTGAAGCTCAACAATGTAATCATGAAGGACCGTCTCACACCGGTTCTCATCGATTTTGGTCTGGCAAAGGCTTTGGAAGAGGATGGTTCGGGGGGAATTACACGCACCGGTGAAATCATGGGTTCTCCCTCCTATATGGCACCAGAGCGGCTTCTGGGAGGACAGGTCGACCACAGAAGCGACATCTGTTCTCTTGGCATTATGCTTTACGAGATGTTGACTTTCAAGAATCCCTACCTTGATCAGCGTAATCTGCACCAGACAACTATAAACGTCATGGAAGCCAATCCTATTCCTCCCAGGAAGCTGATCCCGTGGCTTCCGGTGGAGATAGAAGCCATAACTCTCAAGGCTATGGCAAAGGACATGGATGCGCGTTATCAGTCCATGGATGAACTCAGGGCGGATATTGTACGGTATCAGCGCGGTGAACCCGTAATCGCTCAACCTCCGTCCACCTGGTCGAGGATCAGACATTTTGTCAAGCGAAACTGGGCACCTCTTGTGATCGCCAGTCTGATCACTGCTTTTTCAGCTCTGTTTGCCGTATCGATTTATCTGCAGAACCAGAAAGCACGCTCTCACTGGCAGCTTGCGTTTGTAGAAAAGTTCGGGAACAGAGCCGATTCCCCGGAATGGGTGTTTTCCGATCCATACTCGTGGGATTTCAAAGACGGTACCCTTTACTACAACTCAAAAAAATTCTCGTTTGCCAGATTTCAGCGGACTTTTTCGCGCGACCTGCTGATTGAATGCGATATCAGCGCCGATTCTCAGGATCTTTACAATGCTGGAATCTTTCTTTTCGGTGATCACCCTGATTCCGCCTACTGTTTTCACCTGAACAAGTCCGGTGAGGCTTTACATGGTATAACATTTCCGGGAAAGAGTTTTCTCTTCCAGGATATTTCTCCCGCCAAAATAGACCTGGGGACGACCAATCACCTGGTAATAGAACGGATCAGGAACTGTCTGACATTTTCCATCAATGGGAAGGTCGCGGCCAGAGTCTGGGATTATCTCCCTCCGCTGGGTAAAGGACATGACCGGATCGGCTTTTTCGCCAATGGTTGTGCGGTGAGATTCGACAATCTGAAGATCTACCGCAGGGCTATTCCTGAGGTTCCCAGTCCTACACTTATAGCTGACCGGTTCTGGGAACGGGGTGATTTCGAAGTAGCCCTTGACGAATACAGAGGTTTGCTCCTCGATTTCCCGTCAGGAGAGATTGTAAAAGAGATACTGGTGAAGATGGCCGATTGCATGGTTCGGCTGGGGAAATATAAGGATGCTTACGAGGTACTAAGAAAAAGCCATTCTATCAGGGAAAAAGAGGAATCTTTTTCTGCCAGGGCATATTTTCTCGAGGGGATTATTTTCAGCAGGCTTGGATACAGCGAGATGGCTGACAGTGTGCTGAATCTGCTGGCCAGACGTTTTCCGACTCATCCTGTAAATGCCTCCGCAATGACATCAGCTCTCCTGCGCACATCGGATTTCTTACTCTCCGGTAAACCTGCTATAGCCTACCGTGAGATCAAGGCCCTCATGGATCAGTACTCCAGGTATCCTGACAGATGGGGTAAGCTCTATCTCAGCCTTTTGCAGTACTATATCGATAAAGGTGAACTGGATACAGCACTGGTGGTTGCAGAGGAGATCATCTCTATTCACAGCAGGGATCCGGAAATACTTGTCGCCGCAAGAAATGCCATGGGGCGGATTTATCTGAGGATGGGTAGAAAAGAGAACGCCAGAGTACTTTTTGACCAGTTTGTGGCTGCGAATATAAATGCCGCTGGAGTATGGGAATCATGGATGGAACTGGCGGAAATTTACGAATACGACTTTATGTATCGTGACGCATTAACTGTGTACCAGAAAGTGTTTAAAGAGGGACCAAGATCGACTCCTGTTCCATGGATAGCGGCTGTAAAGATCGGAGAGATTCTGCTGAGGGATTCAACACAGTCGGGTGATACTTATTTGAAGGAAGCTGCACATGGACCTCACCCCTTTCCAAAACCACGTCTCATAGCGCGTTATTATCTCGGAGAGATAAGTGAAGAGGAGTTCCGGGTAGGATGGAGTGAACTGTATCCCAATGATAAAATGCTGCTGTACCATATTGCACGAAAAGAGATAAGCCAGGGTGAGAAGCGTGCAGCCCAGAATTATCTTTCCAATCTGAAACTGAGTCTCTCCACTGAATCCTGGGAATATCTCCGGGTATATAAGATATTGAACTATCTGGGAAGATGGTAGTCTTCAAGCTGTTCCCATGAAAAAAGCTGTGTGTCCCGCTATATTCCAGATCTCATTTCCATTTGGCAAGGCAGCACCGTCACCGCCGTATTCAGGGGCTTCACTGTACCACAGAAGCTTCCATGACAGACCCTGCGGAGCGGCGGAAAGCGGTTCAGGATTGGGAAAGAGCTGCGTTTCCCGTCCCAGGTTTATGATAAGTAAACGATCCTGAGATGGTATCAATCCGAAATACCTCAATAAAAACATCTCTCTTCCAAGCACTGCTCCATCGACACCTTTTCGTCCGCTTGTCCTGAACACTGGATCATTTTTCCTGATCTCCAGAAGATCGCGGTGGAGGCGGTAATACTGTTTAATAATCTCTCTTTCACTGAAATTGAGTTTGCTTTTGGTAAATGCATCAGGATCCGATGGTTCCGGGCCGATCGGACCGCCAACAGAAGCGATGCTTTTGAATTGGGAAAGGAAAATTTTTCTCCCCTGAGCCGATCTTTTTTTCTGACCTTCATCGTGGTCGGCGAAGTAGTAGAAAAAGGAGGAGGATGCAAATTCCTGACCCTGAAAAAGGAGTGGAGTTTGAGGACAAAGAAGGAGGAGAGCGGTGAGTGCGCGGTATCTTCCAGGTCCGGAAAGCCTGTGAACCCTTATTCCTCTGCAGGTGTTGGCGATCTGATCGTGGTTTTGCAGATAGTTGATAAAGCATTCCGCGGGGAGATCAAGGGAAGGAGTCCCCCTGGTTTTTTTCTGCCATGTGTAGTACTGCCCCTGGTAGAGGTACCCATACTTGGCAGATGAAATAAACTCCTGAGGTGTTCCCATGTAATCACTGAAATAAGCTTCGGCATGTCCGGTAAGAGCGACCATCGCTGTCCTGTGGAAATCATCATTCCAGAGGGAATCCAGTCCATATCTGCTCATCAGTGTTGAATCCTGAGGTTCACTCTCTCCTATGACAAGCGTTCTTTTTCCTCCGGAGGAACTTCTTACTATATCGACAGTTTCTTTTATCAGGTTAACAGATGAATCATCGAAAATCTGCTGAGTGGCATCGATCCGCAAACCGTCAAGATGAAATTCCTCGATCCAGTACCGGGCATTTGACAGAAAATACTCGCGTACCGGACCGCAATTCTGTCCGTCAAGATTGCTCGCCTCGCCCCACTCCGCTTTGTGTCTCGATGAGAAGTAAAAGGGACTGAATTTCCTGAACAGTTCCCTTCCAGGCCCGAAATGATTATATACAACATCGAGAATTACACCTATGCCCAGACGATGTGCCGTGTCTACGAATCTCCGGAAATGATCCGGATGTCCGTACATGCGGGATGGCGCGAACTGGAAAATTCCATCGTACCCCCAGTTGAATTTACCCTCAAATTCAGCCACAGGAAGGATTTCAAGAACTGTGATACCGATCCTGGAAAGCTCCTCAAGCTCTCTGCTTGCAGCCTCCCAGGTACCATCTTTTGTGAAAGTCCCGATATGCATCTCATAGAGTACATTTCCCTCCTTTAACACTCCCGGCCAGTTTTTGTCGCTCCAGACAAACCTGGAGGCGTTTATTGGCGCGGAAAGTCCCTGAATACCGTGAGGCTGATATCTCGATGCTGGATCGGGCAAAATCTCATCACTGTTGTCTAAGCGAAAACCGTAAAGGATTCCTGGTGGAATTGCCTCGATTTGAGCAGAGAAATACCCGTTCTCTTCAGGTTCCATGGTAAGTGGTGATGGCAGTTCAGGATTGTGCTTTCCGGAGGAAGGGTCGATGGCAAAGACGACCTGAAGTTTCTCATGGCCAGGTGCCCAAACCCGAAAGTGGAGACCGCCATTCTCAGGTAAATATTCCGCTCCTGCAGGGTAACGCCTTTTAGCGGTAAAACTAAGGGACATATTTCTTTGCCTCCGTAGAGAGTATCCAATATGGTAGGACTTTTTTGCAACTCCTATGCCAGATAAAGGGTTTAATCCGTAATGTCTATAGACATCGCAAGGGGGGATGCTATGGGGAAGATCAGGGATGAGATCGAAAAATTGGCAATTTCCGTTAACCGGAAAAAAGAGATTCCACTGGACTACTCATTGGAAATCGAAAATGAGGGATTAACGCGGGAAAGCATGGAAAAACAGAAAAAATTCTCTTTCAGGCGTTACCCTGAGATAATGGAAATTAAAAAGAACGATAAAAAACTGTGATATTTATCACAGTTTTTTATCGCCAAAATGGTAAAATATTAATGCAACGCCTAAGGGGAAAGAGGATGCTTATTAACCTTGACAGAGAAACTGCTCTTATAGGAGTGATTTCTGATACTCACGGATTATACAGGCCAGAAATATCGGAGATTTTCAACGGGGTCGACTACATTATCCATGCCGGTGATGTGGGCGGGATGTGGGTTCTTGACAAATTAAGGAGAATAGCCCCGATTCTGGCTGTTAAAGGAAACACCGACAGCTCTTCCGCTATTCCGGGGCTCCCGGTTGACGCAATCTTGAAGACCGCGTCAAGCTCGATTTACCTGCTGCATAATATCGGTGACCTTGATCTTGATTCCCGGGCTGCGGGTTTCAATGCCGTTATCTACGGCCATTTTCATCTGCCTTCAATAGAGTTCCACAAAGATATTCTTTTCTTTAATCCGGGAAGTGCCGG
>DAOTAZ010000031.1:0-16252 GCA_035382965.1 Chitinispirillaceae bacterium
ATGAATAAAAATATTTTGGTAATAGGTGTGTCCACCAATTCGGGTACAATTCAGGATTTCAGGCGCTACTTCTATGCGTATTTTGTGGCTTAACTCCTTCTGCTTTTTCCCTTAAAAATAATCATAGCTGGGTGTTCCTGGAGATTTTATCTGGACCTCTAAGCTCAGTGAGTTTTTGTCTATGCCCGGTGAGTACTTCAGCTATTCTCAGTTTAGGGTCTAAACCTCAGTGGGAGAGAAGATATGTCTTGATTTTTTTTACAAGTAAGGCAATAAAGCCAGGTACACAACCCATACAATAAAGTGATATCTGTATACTAATGGATATTGAATGAAATTGATTAAAATGGAAAATGATAGATTAAAAAAAAAGGAAATGATTAATCAAAGCCTCCAAATAATTACCACCACGACTCGTATTCGATATTCGATATGGCAGTAAAACACCGGCTTCACTAAGGCCCCGTAGAGATTACAATCCTTCCGGGAAAAACAAATATCCATATCCAGTTTACCTAAACTTGGAAATTAAAATCCCTATTTCCAGCCGTTAACATCTTGCAGGAATTCAGGAGGAACGATGCCTGTACCAAAAAACAGTCTGCTGTACCATCTGGAAGCACTTAAAACAAAAAAGCGGACCTTTGAAAATGCTTTCCAGGGTGTTGCCAGGATGATTCTTGAGAGTCAGATAGAGAAGGTGGTTGTCAATGGAAAAACCACCTATGATTTCAGTATTTTCCGCACCGGGAAAAAGCATGTAATAGGAATGTACGATGAGATAAACAGCTTCGTATCCTATGTAAAAGATGCCGCAGAGGGCGGATCATCAGCGGAAATGGCTTTTGTGCTGGTGGGAGAACCAGGAAATGGAAAGACCTTTTTCGTGGAATTTCTCTGTAACAGGTACCGCGAGTTTCTGTCAGAAGACAAGAACCGTAAATACACATTCCGTTTCAATAATCTTGACAAGATCGGAAAGTACGGGAAGATTACCCAGATAGAATCTCAGACCTACGAAGATCCGGCTATCCTGGCAATGAACCTTCTTGAAACCAGAGATAAAACCATGGAATATCTTTCCTCAACAGTCGGATTTACGGACAAACAGATAGAGGAACTTTTCTGGAATTACCGTCCTCTGGGTGCCTGCAGCGGCTATATCTGGGATGATATCCGGGAAGTTACAGGCGGTAAATTAGATGAGATGCTTTCCTTTGTGGAGATAGTACCTGTACCCCTCACCGAGAGCCTGGGAACAGTAACAGGAAAATATCCAGCAAAGGATAAGATGACCTCATCGGCAGTGGATCTCCTTGGTGAAGAATCGATACAGCGACTTCTGCATATAACAGATACAAATAACCCTTATCGGTTTGACCTGAGGCGCGGAGCGCTGGCGAGGGTTGCCGGAGGAGGAATTCATTTCAGTGATGAGATCTATAAAAACAAAAAAGATCTTGTTCAGGTTTACCTCGGGGTGATTCAGAATCGCAATATCGAGATAGATGGATTCAAGTGGCCGATTGATACCCTTATAATAGCCACATCAAATAACTCCGAATTCAACCGCTTCCTCTCTGAGAAAGAAGAGGCGCCGATTGTTGACCGGTGCAGAATCTGCTATGTGTCCCACAACACAAACTACAGGCTGCAGAAAGACCTGACGCAGTATGCTATCGGTAAAGAAGCCCGTACTACGCTCAACAGAGAAATACTGCATCAGGACCCCAATCTCAATTATGCAGCATCAGTAGCGGTCGTTCTCACCAGGCTCGCCCGTTCGGAAAAACTCACTCCGATAGAGACTCTGAAACTGACAGCGGGAGAAGTTGCCGGTGAGAAAAGCATAAAGACTCTGGCCGAGGTGATAGATACCCTGAACCAGGACCCTGTAATTGTCAACCGTTTCGGCCAGAGGGGACTCGGACAGAGAAACCTGGGAAGGGCGGTTCAGCTTCTGATAGAAAGCTCGGAAACAAATGAGGGCAAGTGCATGTTCGCTTACGATATCTTCAAGGCGCTTGAGAGAATTGTGCTCGATTATGTGACAGATGCCAACAGCAGGAAGAAATACCTCGAGGATCTCAAGATCGCCAAAGGGCTGTATCGTGAAAGAATCATGACCGAGATGTTCAATGCCTATATGGATGAGCCGCACGCAATCCGCAAGGATGTGATGAATTATGTCAATATGATAATCGGTATCGATGCCGAGAATCTGGGGCCGGACAGGATGTGGAAATACCGCGATCCGCAGAGCGGAGAACTGAAAGCACTCAAAATTGACGAAAGATACATTGCGAGTGTAGAGGAAAGGCTCGGTCTTAAAACCAGAGAACAGAGAGATATGTTCAGAACATCTATTAGAAAGATATACGGGCAGAGAATCTCTCTCAATCCGGATTATGATTTCATGGACAATCTCGAACTGGTGAAAGCTGTTACCGATGTCCGTCTGAAGTCGGACATTGCAGGAGCAGGATCGCTTGTCGGCGCGCTTGCCAACAGGACAAACGAGGAAAACCAGAAGCTCTATGACCGGATGATCCAGACAATGCTTCAGAAGCTTGATTACTGCACCACTTGCGCGCAGAAGACAATAGAGTATTTCTGCACCCAGGAGGATGAAAACTGAGATGAATGAAAACGGCAGAGAGAAATATCTTTCTGAAAAGAAGGAAAGAATATTGAAGGAACTCAATGGTTCCATGAATCATGATCTTCCTTCTGAGGAGGAGAGCGGAAAATGGAGACTTAGCGGTCTTTATGATCACTCAGACTTGCTGCTTCTGCAGAATGCTCAAACTGTGTCTAATCCTGTTCTCTCTCTTGCATCGCTCGATGAATTGCTCGAGAGAGATCGTCTGAGGGAAAAAGATGGGTTTCCCAGAAAAATCAAGGTGGGTCGTTTGATCAAGCCCGGTAAAATTGACAACGGGGCTATCATAATC
This sequence comes from Chitinispirillaceae bacterium, assembly GCA_035382965.1. Taxonomy (GTDB): domain Bacteria; phylum Fibrobacterota; class Chitinivibrionia; order Chitinivibrionales; family Chitinispirillaceae; genus JAAYIG01. The sequence goes on from DAOTAZ010000031.1 coordinate 2,955, forward strand.
GTTCCCAGTACAGTAGAGGAGAAATTCATTCATGATTCCGCTTTTAATTACACCGAAGGTGGAGAGTCTGGGGGAACCGGAGAGGGAGAAGAGGGAGAGGTGATTGGTGAGCAGCCTGTTCGTCCGGAGCAGGGCCAGGGCACCGGAGCAGGTGAAGGCCAGGATGCTTCCCATGATGTGCAGAACAGTGCCTATGATCTGGGAAAAATTCTGACGGAGAAATTTGAACTCCCCAATCTCAGGGACAGAGGTGCGCGAAGATCATTGACAAAGTATGTCTATGATATCACAGACAAGCATCGGGGATTCGGGCAGGTGCTTGACAAAAAGGCTACTCTGCGCAGGGTTCTTGAAACAAATTTCAACCTTCAGCGGATAGGTGACATTAACAACATCGATTCAACTGATTTCATAGTATCACCGACAGATAAGATCTACAGAATACTCTCGAGGGAGAAGGACTTTGAATCTCAGGCAGTGGTATTCTTTGTCAGGGATTATTCAGGTTCAATGGAGGGGAAATGCACCGAACTGGTAGTAGCCCAGCATGTTCTTATTTATTCCTGGCTTCTTTACCAGTATGCAAAGAGAGTCGAAACACGCTTCATATTACATGATACCGGAGCAAAGGAGGTACCGGATTTCTACACCTACTACAATTCAAGAGTTGCCGGAGGTACTCAGGTAGCTGCTGCCTATCAACTGGTAAATGAAATAGTGGAGAAAGAGAATCTGGCCCAGGAATATAACATCTATGTGTTTCATGGCACTGACGGGGATGACTGGGATACGACAGGTGAAAAAACTCTGCCTGAGCTCAATAAAATGATGGAGTATGCAAGCAGGATAGGAATCACGATTGCCTCACATGCCTATGCTGCGAATGAGAAGACAGAGGTACAGGCTTACCTGGAAAACTCAGGACTTCTTGAGGAGAGATCCGACCTGCTCAGGATGGATGTAATGAGTGAGGACGCCAGCGAGGCGAGGCTTATAGAGGGTATACGGAAACTTATTTCACACGAAATACCGGTGTAAAGGTATAAGATGGAACTTATCGATCAAAGAACCAAATCTATAATGGAAGGGTGCAAGGAGCGCGCACGTAAAGCCGGACTTAACTTCCAGGAAGAAACCCTGGAGTACATAGTAACTAACAGGGACTTGATTCAGCTTACACCCAGGCTTATGATACCAACTCTTTACGACTACTGGGTTCATGATGTGGAGGTGCTGAAGGAGCAGGGACGCTACGAGCTTTACCCGTCCAATCCTTATGAAACTGTAATCAACACCCGTCCGGCGATCTCTTTTTACAATGATAACAACCCGGACTGGATGAATGTGATGATCTTCTACCATGTTCTGGCGCATATTGACTTTTTCCAGAATAATGTCTATTTCAGGAACACCTGGGATTATGACTTCACAGGACAGGCCCTGTCCGACAAGAGGCTGATAGCTAAGTTGCGCTCTGAAAAAGGTCGCTGGGTTGACTATGTGATTGAGTTCTCAAGGGGGATTGATAATCTTGTAGGATACTATTCCGAGATGACAAGTCATGATCATCTTCCCCATCAGAATGAGTCCCAGGCGCTTGACTTTTATTTCGATGTGTTCCTTCAGAGCACTCTCAGGGTTCCGGTTACTGAATACATGAAGGAGCTTGAGAAATACAACAGATACACAAAAGAGTTTGGAGATACAGCCGAGCAGGTTTTCTTTACTGAGGTTCGCAGCAAATATCCGGAGTTCAATTCTCTTCTTGGAAAATACAGAAAAAGCCACTCTGACATCAGGTGCGATATTTTTCAATTTATTCTTAACAATTCCGAGCATCTCAGGAAAGAAAAGAATGCCTGGATCCGTTCGATTATGGAGGTTGTGCGGAAAACATCGGTTTTTTTCCAGCCGCAGATTCGCACAAAAATCATGAATGAGGGATGGGCAAGTTACTGGCATGAGAAACTGTTTCTGGCTGACGACCGCATAAAGGGTCATGAGATCGATTTTGCAAGAACACACTCCGGTGTTGCTTCACTTCCAAGAGTCGGGCTTAACCCCTATGCTCTGGGGATGAGGCTGTTTCAGTATATCGAGGAAATGGCAGACAAGGGGAAATACTCCGCTGAATACATTAAAATTTCGGATTCTCTGGAGCGGGAAAAGTATGATAAGGGAACGAAAAGGGGATTGGATTACATATTTGATATCCGAAGGGATCTTTGTGACACTCTCTTTATAGATTACTTTACAGACCAGGATTTTATAAACAAACATGATCTGTTTGTGGCCGGGCGACGTCTGAATCAGGAAAAGATGGTCTGGGAATACTATGTAAAGAGCCGCAAGGTGGAGGATTATAAAGAGATGCTCCAGGATCACCTCTACCACCCGCCTTACATTGCCGTTGAAAGATCACCCGAGGATGAAAATACTCTCTATTTGAATCATCATTTTGAGGGTAAGCCGCTTGTAAATGAATATATCAGTAACACGATGCTGGGAATTGAGTTTCTGTGGGGTGGTCCGGTTCTGCTTGAGACAAGCGAGCCTGTTTCAGTTTCTCAGGGAGAGAGACGGCATCCTTCATCGGGTGATAATGACAAAGCGGAGATAAAATGGAAACGGGTTCTCTATACCATGAGTGACAGAAAATTGACAAAAAAAGAACTGGAGTAACGGCTGTGAGATTTCGGTACGATGCCGATACCGACCCGGAAACATAATGTGTTCATGAAATTAAAATCTCCATCTGAAGGTAAATAATAATGGAATCTGTTATAGACGCACTTAATAATCTCAATTCCAAACTGATTCACAGGAGCAGAAAACCTCCGGTGAGTTTCGAAGAGTTTCTGTGTGATGCAGTCCGGAGGCCAAACATAGTCCTGAGGAACATCTTTCAGGTGTTCCATGACATGATAGAGTACCACATTGGAGAGGGTATCGATGAATATCCGAATGATCCCGAATCCATACATTATGTCTACTATGACTGCAGCAGGCTTTTTGAGGAAAATTCCGACCGGCCCTTTTTTGCCGACCGGCTCTTTGCCAACAGACTTGTGAATCTGGTGGAGAGCATGAAGCGCGGTGCTCAGCAGAATAAGATTTATATCTTTAACGGCCCTCCGGGCTGTGGAAAAAGCACTTTTCTTAATAATCTCCTGCGTAAATTTGAATCTTATGTCAATTCAGAAGAGGGGATGAGATACGAACTTGTATGGAGAATAGATCCAAAACTCTTCGGTTCTCCTTCGGAGATTCCAGCATTTCCGGTGCTTGAACAGCTTGCCGCTATTCTTGCCAGTGAAAGAGGAGAGATCTCGGGGTACAAGGGAGTTGAGGCACATGTGCCTGTGAGTGACGACGGGTGCATAGAGATTCCATGCCCAAGTCATGATAATCCGATTCTGATTATACCGAAAAATCTCAGAGAAGACTTTTTAAGGGACCTGTTCAAAGATTCATCCTTCAAAGAGAGACTCTTTACTGACAGGGAATATCACTGGATCTTCAGGGATAAACCCTGTACTTTCTGCAGCGCCCTTTACAGAGCACTCCTAAATCTTCTGAAGAATCCATCGGAAGTGCATAAAATGGTATATGCAAGACATTACCGTTTTAACAGAAGAGTCGGAGAGGGGATAAGTGTTTTCAGTCCCGGTGATCCGCAGCCAAGGAACAATGTTGTTTACAATCCAGCTATACAGGCCAGACTGAACAGCCTTCTTAAGAGTTCAACAGAGGTGCATTATCTCTTTTCCAGATATGCCAAGACCAATAATGGTGTTTATGCTTTGATGGATATAAAGGGTCACAATACCGAGCGGTTTATCGAACTGCATAATATTATAAGTGAAGGTGTACACAAGGTGGAGGACACCGAGGAAAATGTAAACTCGCTTCTACTTGCGATCATGAACCCTGAAGACCAGAAAAATATCAAGGAATTCAAGTCCTTTTCAGACCGGATAGACTATATCAATATCCCCTATGTAATGGACATGAATACAGAGGTGAAGATTTATAAGAACACTTTTGGAAAACAGATCGAGGAGCGTTTTCTGCCCAGGGTTCTTACAAATTTTGCCCGGGTGATTATTTCTTCAAGGCTGACTACCCGTTCAGAGGCTCTTCTGGAATGGATTGGCGAAGCAAGAAAGTACAATCTTTTCTGTGATGACAACCTTCAACTGCTCAAAATGGAGATCTACTCCGGTGTTATTCCTCCGTGGCTGACAGAGGATGACAGGAAGAAACTCACTGCACAGAGACGCCGTAGAATTATCGCGGAATCGGATCGGGAGGGGGTCAGCGGGATTTCCGGAAGAGATTCCATCAGGATTTTCAACGAGTTTTACTCTACCTACGGCAAACATGAAAAACTGATAAACATGTCGATGCTCTGTGAGTTTTTTACAAGAAAGAAAAGGGATCTCATGCAGTCTATCCCTTCGGGCTTCCTGGATTCACTCGTAAGAATGTACAATTATACCGTGCTTCAGGAAGTGAAGGAGTCATTATACTATTATAATGAGCACCAGATAGCCAGGGATATAATGAATTATCTCTTTGCCATCAATTTCGAAGCTCCGGCGAATGAGGTCTGTACCTGGACAAAAGATCATCTGAAGATTACCGATGACTTCTTCAACAGCATTGAGAGCAGATTTCTTGGTGCTGAGGCAGGAAGGGAACATCGGCGGGAGTTCAGGGAAAGCGCTCAGAAAGAGTACACCTCAAAGACCCTGACCCAGGAGATAATGCTGGAGAGGAAAGCGATTACCCAGACAGAGATTTTCCGCCGCCTCCATCAGAGATATGTTCAGAATATCAAGGAAAAGGTACTGGATCCGTTTCTGGACAATGATAATTTCCGCAGGGCAATAAAGGATTACAATCTTCCAGATTTCAAGACATACGACAAGCGGATAAGGGTTGATGTACGATACCTTATCAGGAATCTTCAGCGAAAATTCGGCTATACTGAACAGGGTGCCAGAGAAGTCTGTATCTACGTAATAGATAATGATCTGGCCCGTACATTCCCAAGCAGGTGAACCCAATGAAATACTCTGTCTTGCACCACAAGCTGAAATATGTCATACTATGAACTGGATCCGGGAGTATCCCGGTTCCAGTTTTCTCCCAATCATTTCGAAATTCTTTTCTGCCCTGATTCGGGCTTGAGGTGATAGATTTTTGTATAAAACAGAGAGTGTATCCAACATTGAGGCCTTTGCTGAAAAGATTCATCTCAGCAAAAGGGAACTGGAGATGATTTTTGATGTTACCCCGGAGTGCATCAGTGTAATCAACAAAGATCATCAGCTTATCCGTGTAAATAAGAGCTATGCCTTATCAGCAGGAAAGCCAATCAAGGAAATTCTGGGCAGGAAATGTTATAAAGTTTTCTGGAACCTCGATAAACCCTGTGAGGACTGTCCGGTTCAAAGGGCTTTTCAAACCGGTAATCAGGAAAGCAGCAAAAAGGCGGTACTTTGCGGGAAAAATGAAGTGAGATATTTTGAGACCTGCGCTTATCCTGTTCGAGGTGAAACAGGAGAGGTCGTACGGGTAATAGAGTTTATCAAAGATATTACAGATGAAAAGCGGATTTTTGAACAGCTTATACGTACAGAAAAGCTTGCCAGCATAGGGATTATGACTGCCGGTATTGCCCATGAAATGAATAATCCTCTTTCCGGGATTTCAGGTACAGCGGTCAATCTCCTTCGTATGCCGGAAAAATACGGCCTTAACGAAAAGGGGATCAGCAGGGTGACTGCGATACTGGAATCTGCGGCACGGGCAACCACAATAATGAAAGACCTGCTCCATCTCTCCCGTAAACAGAACAGTTGCAGTACGCTGGTAGATATCAATTCCCTTATTGTAAAGACCGTGAATGCCATACATTTGAGGGGGGCTGGTGAGGTCCAGCGAAGATTCAATCTTGATGAATCGATAAAGCTTATCAGTTGTGATCCCTCAAAAATCGAGCAGGTTATAATTAATCTGGCCACAAATTCCATGCAGTCGATTCTGGAAAAAAAGGCCAGATGTCTGGAGTCCGGAAAGGATTTCAGCGGATTACTCGAGATAACATCGGTGCTTCAGGATGATAAAGTACTGATTACATTTGCTGATAACGGAGTGGGAATTCCGGAGGAGAACCGTTCAAAGGTCTTCGATCCGTTTTTCAGCACCCGCCCGGCAGGTCAGGGGACAGGACTGGGGCTGAGCATCTGCTTGAAAATTATCGCTGAACACGGGGGGAGAATCTACTTTGAGTGTTTTGAGGACTCGACTGTATTTTCAATAGTGCTTCCCAGGGAAAGGAAAACACAACTGGATTCTGCAATCCATCTGTGATCGGTTTTTTTATGAAAAAGCAAAAAGATTTATCATCTTACCGCATACTGATTGTTGATGACGAGAAGGCAATCAGGATGATGCTATTTGATTACCTGGAGGTAATTTATCAGGTAGAGACTGCTGAGACCGGGGAACAGGCCCTGGACCTTCTGGAGAAGAGCAGGTTTGATCTTGTAATATCGGATATAAACATGCCGGGCATAAGCGGTCCCCAGTTGCTCAGGGAAGTAAGGAGGAGATATCCTGGGACCAAGACAGCCCTGATCACCGCTTACAACATAGATGAATATATAAAAACTGCGAAAGATTATCTGATCACTAATATCATCCCTAAAACAGTGCCGTTTAATTTTGCAGAGCTCGATTCCATTATTTACGGCCTTCTTACAGGTGATATATTTGGCTTGTCAAGGCATCTGCTTCAGGACGGGAGGATGGTGGACAGAATCTGCATAAAATCGACCAAAGAGGCCAGGGAGGCCAGGGAACACATAACAGGCATTTTTAATCGTAAATTCGGCTCATCCGGAGACATGAAGCTTATTCTCGATGAGATTATCACCAATGCCATGTACCATGCGCCTGTGCGGGATGATGGGGCGGAGAAATACCAGGAGTTTACAGAAATTGAGCTGGAACCCGAAGAATATGTTCATATAGAATATGGCTATGATACTGAAAAATACGGTGTCGCAGTCAATGATTATCTCGGGAGGCTCACAAAGGAAACCGTGCTGCTTAAAATAGAACGGCAGATCACCGGAGAGGGTTTGCTTGACGACTCAGGGAGAGGAATACACATGAGCCGACTCTTCGCCGACAGGATGGTTATCAATATTGATCCAAATAAAAGGACAGAAGTGGTTCTCATTAATTATTTTTCGAACAAGTACCGAGGTTATAAACCCCTCTACCTGAATGAACTTTGATTATTTTTTTCCGGATATACAAAATTGATTCGATACCATCCTTTTCACAATATCACTGCTGTTAGGTCGAAATTGGTTTGTTTCAGTTCTTTTCAGGAGGGGGTGAAGGCGTGATTAATCGCTGTCGTGGCAGAAAAATCAAGCTTCAGGGTTTTAACAATCTTACAAAGTCCCTGAGTTTCAACATCTACGATATCTGTTATGCACGCTCAAAGGCTTCACAGATTGATTATCTGGAGTATATTGATGAGGTTTACAACTCAGAAAAACTCAGAAGCATTCTCGTTGAAGTGACAAACATAATCCAGGCAAAAATAGTCAATATCTCTACCCAGGACTATGATCCCCGCGGGGCCAGTGTCTCCGTGCTGATCAACGAGGGACATCATCCGCGGGAGCTCGAGGATGTCATGTTTCACCTGGATAAGAGTCATATCGCGGCACATACTTATCCGGAAAACAATACAAATACCGGTATAGCGACTTTCAGAGTTGATATCGATGTCTCTACCTGCGGGATGATATCTCCTCTGAGGGCATTGGATTTCCTGATCGACAGCTTCGACTCTGATGTTGTTCTGATGGACTACAAGGTCAGAGGTTTTACACGTGATGTTAACGGCCGCAAAGTGTATATTGACCAGGATATTACTTCCATCCAGGATTACATCTCCGATGAAATACTGGACAAGTATACTGCTTATGACATAAACATTGTATCCGACAACATCTTTCACAGCAAGATGATGCTCAAAACTCTGAAACTGGATGATTATCTTTTTGGTCCGGAGATAGAGAAACTCTCTAAGAAAGAACGTGCCAGAATTAAAACCCTCGTTAAGAAGGAGATGCAGGAGATTTTTGAATGCAGAAACATATTCGAACGGTAATTAAGGACAAGCATATCAAGCAGGGTCGAAATTTGTTTATTGAAGCGCTGAATCCGTACTTTGGCTATTTCTATACGGTTCGAAAATCTCTGGTGAAAAGTAAGACAAAGTATCAGAATATCGAACTTATCGATACTGATGAGTTCGGCAAGGTTCTTCTTCTGGACAACATAACCCAGGTTGTGGAAAAAAATGAGTATCATTACCATGAACCTATGGTTCATCCCGCAATGTGTTCCCATTCCAGGCCTGAATCGGTGCTGGTGATTGGGGGTGGGGATGGAGGGATAGTTCGTGAGGTACTGAAATATCCTGTGGTGAAAAGAGTAGAACTGGCTGAGCTTGACGAAGATGTAATCAAGTTTTCCCGCAAGTATCTTACTTCGGTACATGCTGGTTCTTTCGATGATCCCAGGGTAACGGTAAATATTGTGGACGGGAGGAAGTTTACTGAAACACATCCCGGAGAATTCGATATCATTATAATGGACATGACAGACCCGTTCGGGCCGTCCAGAATGCTCTATACCCGGGATTTTTTCCGTAGTATCAAACGAGCGCTGAGAAATCCGGGCGGTATATTCGTGATGCATTCCGAGTCTCCGGTTGCCAGGCCTGCTGCTTTCGCCAGTATCCAGAAGACGCTTTCGTCAGTGTTTAAAAATGTAAATCCGTTTTTTCTTTATATACAAATGTATGCAGTTCTCTGGTCAATTACACTCAGTTCCGAATCAGTTGATCCATCAAAGCTTAAACCGGCTGCGATTGATAAAAAACTGACGCGTTACGGTATAAAGAATCTTCAGGTTTACACCGGAGACACTCATCATTCCATGCTCACTAGGTTTCCTTACATCGGCCAAATAACAAAAAAGCAAGGACGTATTATAACCGATGCAAAACCGGATTTTCCGGATGATTTCCTTTCCTGATTAACAGAAGGACTCATAAATAATAATGGATTTCAATAGAGTTCAGGAGCTTGTTGCACAGCACGGAACTCCAGTGCTTTTTTTGTCCGAAAGCCGGCTCAGGGAGTCCTATCGTACCCTCAAAGCCGCACTTCCGGGTGTTTCTCTTTACTATGCGGTTAAATCCAATGCCACCCGCGAGATCATAACTATTCTCGACAGTGAAGGCAGTTACTTTGATGTCTGCTCAAACGGGGAAATAGATGTGCTCAGGGGATGCGGAATAACGGCTGACCGCTGTATCCATACCCATCCCATAAAACGTGACTCTGATATACGTTATGCCATAGAATACGGGATGCAGATATTTGTGGCGGATAATGAAGATGAACTGCTCAAGATGGTTCCGTACAAGGATAAAATCAGGGTTCTGATAAGGATGAGTATTCAGAATCCCGGATGCCTTGTAAATCTCTCACACAAGTTCGGTGTGGCTCCGGAGAAGACATTCGACCTTATACGTAAAGCACATGAGATGGGTCTGAAAATCGCAGGAATCAGTTTTCACGCAGGTTCACAAAACGAAAACTCTTTTAAATACATCGAGGCACTCGAATACTGCCGTGACATCTGTAAAAAAGCCGCTCTGAGAGGTATCGACATCGAAATTATCGATATCGGTGGAGGTTTCCCTATTGACTACCTGACCAAGGTTCTTCCAATGGCACGTTTCTGCCAGCCCATAAATGAGTATCTGGAGAGATATTTTTCAAGCTACCGTATTATCGCTGAACCCGGGCGGGTTCTGAGCGGAAGATCGATGACCCTGGCAGCACGGGTAATGGGAAAATCGCTAAGAAACGGGGTATGGTGGTATTATCTCGATGAGGGTGTTTACGGGTCTTTCTCAGGGAAAATTTACGATCATGCTGAATACCCGATGTTTGTAGCTAAAGACGGGGAGAGGTATAATTCTGTACTGGCCGGGCCTACATGCGATTCCATCGATGTACTTTACGAGAATATCAGTTTACCGCTGCTCGACATAGGCGATCTTATCATTTTTGAATCCATGGGCGCCTATACTTGCGCAAGTGCATCGGCTTTCAACGGTTTCCCGAAAGCCAGGATAGTTGTTATTGACTGAGTGTAATCTTTGATTTACTAACCCTGAGTACAATCCGGACAGCCTGAGTACATAATAAAGGCTCTCTGGAGTGATAGAGATGTGTTTATATAGATGTTAAAAAAAGAAGTTTTTGTTGTCTTTGACTGGAAGAGGTGATCTTATGAGCGTTGGTTTTCATCCTGAAAGCGGTTCCTCACTGTGGATTCAAAACCTTGTCAACGGTCTATCCGGTCTGACTATAAGAGCAAAACACGCACTCTTCTGTGACTCCAGTCCTTTCCAGAAAATTGAGGTTTTTGATACCTATAGTTTCGGAACCGTGCTGTGCCTGGGAGGCTCGGTAGTTATTACTGAGCTCGACAGTGATTCCTATCATGAAATGATCGTACATCCGGCCATGATTATGCACAAAAAGCCGGAGCGTATCTGCATTATCGGTGGCGGGGATGGGGGTTGTCTGAAGGAGGTCATCAAACACGATGATGCTAAATCGATTGTTGTTGTAGAAATTGACAGCATGGTGAAAGAGACGATAGACAGGTTTTTTCCTGCTCTTGCAAAAGGATTTCAGGACAGCAGGGTAGAGGTGGTTTTCGATGATGGTTACCATTATCTGAAAAAAAATAAGAAACAGTTTGATGTGATAATCGTTGATTCTTTTGATCCGGGTGGTCCTGTTCAGTCTCTGGAAACCGTTGATTTTCACAAGGTGGTTGCCAACAGGCTTGCAGAGGATGGGATTGCGGTATTTCAGACCGATTCTCCTACCGTAAGAGGTGAATTCCTTCGGAAGACGATTCAAAGTGTTTCCCCGTTTTTTAAACACCGTAAGCTCTATTTCTGCTCCATGCGTTCATTTCCGGAAGGGGTATGCAGTTTCCTGATGTGTTCAAAAAATGCTGAAGTATTAAAGAATTTTGAGAAACAGCGATACGCCTCAATTACCAAATTGTGCACATATTACAATGATGATGTGCATGTGGGGGCTTTTTTGCTGCCACAGAATATTAAGAGGCTCCTTAAATGACAGAAGGAGGAAGCTTGTTTTCGAATCCGGCATTAAATATCTTAATATTAACGGTGTCTTGCCTGCCCGAAAAGAATTCCCCATGGAAATCTTAAAACTACTGTGGATCTTGATATTTTTCCTTTTTTCGCTCAATTTAATTTTCATTTGGAGCAAGATATACGTAATCTATAAAAGGTTGGATTCTTTATCGGCAGTGCTCAAGAAGATTAATGATTTGGAAGAAGAATTCCACAAACCACGCAAGACAGAACCGAAAGCTCTTTGACAGTTAATATACAGAAGAAGAACATCTGTTTTTCAGTTCTTTAATCACACGACATTGAAAATACCCGTTTTCTGAATCCGGAAAATGTTTTTATACCGGTTCAGAAGGTCCGGAAAGGGGGTAGAGGGCAAAAGAAGAGTATTTTTTCCGGAAGTGAATTAATAAGTATGTAAACCACAAACAATCAGAATCGTGTGCATCAGGGTGAAATAAATCCCGATTTTTAGCGCCGGGCCCAAAGAGGCCTTTCTATTAAATTCATGAGAGCGCGTTTCAATACTTAGAATGCACAGATAAACATTATGGAGAAGTAACAATATGGAATTAGCAGCAATCATTACGACATTAGTGGTCGTTTTACTGCAAATAATAACATTATCGCATGTGCTTGGTACCAGAAAAATGATCAGTGAACTCAGTGACCAGAAGTCAAACCCCTCATCTCATAATGAAAGAAGGGATCGGGAATTTCGGCACAACAGAAGGAATTCACAGGACAACAGATCAAAACCACAGAACCAGAGCACGACCACTGCTGCTGTCGATCCGGTTGAGAAATCATTACGTGACATCAATTTGAAGTTAAAGAATGCAGAGCGCGATCAGGAATTCGCGCGCAAAAAAATGCATGAGAATTTCTCCAAGGATCACAACAACAGAAGAAGAGATGGTGGAAGAGGCGGAAGAGATTTTCGTAATCGCGATCGTGACAATCGTGGCAACGACCGTCGCGGAAACTGGAATGAAAGAAACCGCAAGGATAAATTTCAGCTCAGCGGTAATATCAACCAGGAATCCGAGGAAAAAATCGAGCTTAAAAATGTAACTGAACAGCCTCTTGAAATTACACCTGTAACTGCAGGTCCTGATTTGACTCCCAGCGATTTTGGAACAGAAGAGCTGCAGCATGGGCGCAAATTCGGGGATAAGCGCAGAATGTATAGCGCTGAGTCACAGACTGAAAATGATTCGCCGTCCATTGTTTCCCAACCTGTACAGGAATCGGAAACTCAGGAGAAGGGTGAGGAGATTGCCCAGGTTACTTCTGAAGAGAAGACTGCGGAAACAGAGATCAGATTTGGTCGCAGGTAAGAGGAGTTTTTTTGAGATTAAAGGGCCCGGTATTGAGAGATACCGGGCTTTTTTTTTGGGGGGGTTCTTAAAGTTTCCTCTGGGGTGAATTGATGATTTTAAGTTTTGGGTGAAAGTTTCACCTCCGGGATCTTTCCTCAGAGATGAATTAGGGATCATTCGATTAGTCTCTTTTTTACCTCAGAGATGAACTAAGGACATTGTCTTTGATCATTGTTTCACCTCGCAGGTGAATTAGAGATTTAGCCCTGACAGGCTTCAAATCCGGGACGTCAACTCCCATTATTTCTCAATTGTGCAAATAATTTCCATAACTTTCAGGTATGATTACAACCAATTCCCTGTTGCCATTCAATTAGAGGTCAATTTAGGAAGGTTTTAACAATAGAGGAAAACAGGCATCAACCGATGCTGTACTTTACAACTGTATCGGAATAACGTAGCCTACGTACAAACCATCTCTTTTAGAAAGTCCAGTTCATTTATCCTGCAGCTCCGGGAGATCATCTTTGAAACCGCTGACCCGCTTACTCCCAGATAAGTGGCCAGATTAATGCAGGAAAATCCAAAGTGGATGACTCCAACCAGTGCAAAGAGTTCTCTGGCAGTGGAGATCTCATTCATGCGCCCACTGTGATCTATCAGTTCTTCTCTCTTCCTGTTTATGC
>DAOTAZ010000032.1:0-13535 GCA_035382965.1 Chitinispirillaceae bacterium
CTTTCGGTCAGACAACAAAACTGAAACGAATCCCGTATGCACACAGTTCATTCTGCTTTTCCTCAGATTCAAAGGAGATTTTTTACATTAAATCGCGCAGTCCAGACCGCAATGGATCGTTCTACAATGATATTTACAGCTACAATATAGACAGTGGAAGAGAAAAAAGGCTTACAAAGGGTGCACGTGTCTACTCTATCTCCGCCTTACCCGATGGAAAGGGTATAGCATGTGTCAGATACAGTAACAGTGTATTCAGTCTGGATATCTTTGACCTCTCCAGCGGAGAATTCCGGAATATTAGCGCCGGCATATCAGGTGAACCTTTTATGCACCTCACTATTAATCCTTCTGATCCATCGATGCTGGCCGTAAGCAAAATTGTAAATGGAAAATCCAGGATCTTCAGAATGTCTCTGGGAAATAAAGAACTCTTTGCTGTTACCCCTGGAGTTGCCCAGGAAGAGTCGCCTTACTGGGCAGAGGACGGGAGAATCTATTTCAGTGCTGATTTTGATGGCATATTCCAGATTTACTCGATACTTCCCGATGGGACCGGTCTGCTGCGCCACAGTAAAAGCACAGGAGGAGCTTTTTCACCCTTCGGAACCCCTGAGAAACAGATTATCTTTTCCAACTACAGCGCATCCGGGTTTTCAATCGCAGAGCTGAAGCCGGAAGCCGTTCCTGTCGATTCTGTTTCCGGATCAGGATGTTCTTTTCAGCCGCTTCCGGTTCCTAAAGGTAAAGTCGTTATCGATGCGGCTCCTTATCACCCCTATAAACTCAGGCCTCAGAGAGAAATGAGAATTGCCGGTCAAGTATACAAAACAAGCAGTCTCATGACAGGACAGTATCGTTCAGAACCTGATATAACCGAATTCCTCTTCGGTGGATTTATATCAAAAGTACAGTCCGATGCACTTGAAAAGAGTACGCGATGGTCGAGTGCCGGTATGGGTGTCTTTGGAAGGCTTTACAATGATAGAGAAGGAATTCAGTATAACAGTTTTTCAATTCCGGAGAAAGAAATTGTTCAGAAGAACAGGTTTCATGAACTGAAAAGCAGAATTACTGAGCCTGTAAAGGAGCGTGTCAGAAGATATTCCGGAATGAGAAATGATGTGAATTATTTAGAGGCCACAAGTGCGGAGGATGAAGAAAGCGGCAGTGTACGCTCCGGTGCGGTTCCTGTGATATTTACAGATGTGGGCTGGGAAAACAGAGCCACTTCTGCGACTCTGGGGTTGGAATTAGGTGCTCAGATGCAGATGTTTATGCCTGCTTTCATTAATGCAGCAGGTTATTTGAAGTGGCAGCTTGCAAGGGATCTTGAAGCAGGTATCGCTCCTGAATGTGTGGTCAATGTACCCGCGGGGCTTCTTGCCGGAAGCATTCCTGTTGTGGTGGAGTGGAAAAGAAGCGGGTATGTTAATGAGGATATTCAATACAATGGCAGAGACATTACGCAGCTTTCCATAATTGGGGGGCCTGATTTCAGACCTTCTTATTATATTCACCCGGAAGGCGATACGGTAGTTACTGTACCGAACGGACTGGTTGCCGGAATCAACTTTTACCATGGTTTCCCTCTTGGCAGGTATGGATCACTTCAGTTTTCAAATTATGAGATGGTCAATTATGCCAACAGGGAGGTTCTTGATTGGAACGGCACTCTTGATGATCATTCAAGAACGTATTTCAGTTCAAAAACGGGTATCAATGTGATGCTGCCTCTGGCGCGTAATATCAACAAGGGAAATGTCTACTACTTTGATGCCATGTATGGTAGTTTCGGATATGATTTCCAGATCTACACAAATGGTCAGTTCTTTGATTCACTTTTGGTTTTTACAAGAGAAATTCTTAAAGACCCCTCATATACACCCTGCGCGGCTGTGGGGCATTTTATAAGTTTCAGTCTGGAACTGGGCCATATCAAATCTTACACTTTCAACCAGCGCTTTAGTTTAAGTTTCAGTTATGAGGTTTTAAGGAAGCGGTGTTACTTTTCTCTGGACGCAGGGTTATGACCAGATCGTGTATCCTGATCAGTACAGTCTTGCTCCTGTTTTCATGCACAGGGGAATCCGGAGGTTCGTCTTCAACTCCAGTAAAAACTGTAAAGCCGTTCATAGTCGAGATATATCCTCATGATCCTTCAGCATTTACTCAGGGGCTGCTCTGGAGAGAGGGGAAACTATATGAAAGTACGGGTCTGCACGGCCAGTCAAGCATAAGGATTCTGGATACTGTCGGAACTGTCCTTAAATCAAGAGAAGTTCCAGGGGTTTTTGCGGAAGGGTGTGCGTTTCTTGATGATGTGCTCTATCAGTTGACATGGCGTGAACAGATATGCATCCTTTACGACCCCTCACTCCGGGTTACCGGGAATCTTCCCTATACCGGAGAGGGCTGGGGTCTGACATCGGACTCTTCACATCTTATAATGAGCAATGGTTCCGATACTCTTTATTTCCGCAATCCTGACATGAGCATAGTCAGGAAAGTAGCTGTAAAGAAAGACGGAGTTCCGGTGAGGGATCTCAATGAGCTGGAGTATGTAGCCGGGAAAGTGCTGGCGAATGTCTGGTACAGCGATTTTATCTTCGAGATTTCTCCGTCTGACGGACAAGTTACAAAAATAATCGACTGTAGAGAACTTGTGGCTATAGAGAATCCCGCCTCAGAGGAAAGTGTGCTCAACGGGATAGCATTTGTCAAATCGTCAGGGTTGTTCTATATCACAGGTAAGAACTGGAAAAAACTTTTCCTGGTAAAAATTCCCTGATTGTCTGTTATTTCCCCGGCCAGGTCATCGAACCCTGTGGAAAAACTTTCATCTTTGTCGAGGCCCTGAAACAATCCCCCTCCCCTCCAAAAAACACAGTTGACTTATTAAGAAAACAGGTATTATACTTTTGTCTGTTAATCAACAAATCCATAATCATTTTCACAGAAAGAGTTATATCTGCATGGAAAAAACGAGACAGACAACCGGCTGGATAATTACAAGTGCGGCTCTTGGAATCAATCTTCTTCTTGGTTTGCTTTACGCCTGGAGCGTTTTCAAAAAAGCACTGGTAGCAGACTGGGGATGGTCAAATACAGTATCGTCCCTTCCTTATACTTTTTCAGCAGCCTTATTCGCTTTTATGATGGTGTTTGCAGGGAGGGCACAGGATAAATTCGGACCCAGAATTGTAGCCCTTATCGGGGGTTTGATGTTCGGAGGGGGCCTTATACTTTCCGGGTTTGCTACCAATCCTGTAGCGATGGTGTTTACTTTTGGAGTAATGGGCGGAATTGGTATCGGGCTGGGATATTCAGCGACAACACCCTGTGCTATAAAATGGTTCGAGTCCTCAAAAAAAGGCCTGATTTCAGGTATCGTTGTTTCAGGAGTCGGTCTGGCACCGGTTATAATCGCTCCGCTGACTGCCTATTTTCTGAGACTGTATGGAATTCAGAAAACTTTTATTATTCTTGGTACCATAGCAGTAGTGGTAATCAGTGTGTTTTCTTTGATATTGAGAAATCCGCCTGCAGGATATATTCCTGTCCAGACAGGATCCAAGTCATCGGGCTCGTCAGCATCAAAAGAGACATCCTGGAAAGAGATGCTTCGTACTTCCCAGTTTTACATTTTGTGGATCACATATCTGCTGTCTGCTACTGCAGGCCTGATGCTGATCGGTCACATGGCAAGTATAGCTTCCACTCAGGCATCGTGGAAAGCAGGGTATATTCTTGTGGTATTACTCTCTGTTTTCAATGCATCAGGGCGGATTGCCGGAGGTATTCTTTCTGACAAGGTCGGCCGTACAGCAGCGTTTTTAATTGTCTTTATCATTCAAGCCGTCAACATGTTCCTTTTTCCCTTTTATACCACAATTCCTTTACTCATAATCGGAGCTTCTGTTGCAGGCCTGGCTTATGGTTCATTGTTTGCACTTTTCCCGTCGATAACTGCAGATTATTTCGGAGTGAAAAATCTTGGTGTAAATTACGGTCTGGTATTTACAGGGTGGGGAATTGCAGGTATTGTAGGCCCTGTACTCGGAGGTCTTGTTGTTGATAAGACCGGCTCATACAATGGCTCTTACCTGGTTGCAGGTGTATTGCTGATAGTTGCAACATTTCTTGTCAGATACATGAAATTAAGCTCCAAATAATCGATTCTGGAAATCCAGCGGGAGGACTGCTTTTTTGTAAACAGTACTCCCGTGTTATTTCTGAAAAAATCCAGAAGTTACTCTGGAAGTAATTCCCTGCAGACTGTAATATCACTAGCACAAGTTAGTTTGCCGGATCTCTTAAGGAAATGGAGAGAGTCACCCCATGCGTGAAAAGAAGGAGTGTGTCCCAGAGATTTAACTGCTCCAAGAAAATTCTCCCATGAATCACCATTATCCCTGTTCAGCCTCGATTTACCTTTATAGAGATTATAATCGCAGCTTTTGCTGAGCGGGGTATGGCATGGCATTACCACATTAGCCCCGTGTGCAATACCCATCAGTCTTCCTTCAGGATACAGGGTCTCAAGTGCAGTTGTAGATGCTATGTTGACAGCAGGGCAGACCAGACGGCACACGGATATCATATTAAGTGATAAGCGAAACAGGTACTCTTTTGTGAAATCCTGTGTATTTGCAAGAGGTGTATCGGGATGTACTATATATGGTCCCATTCCGATCATGTCAACTTTTTCATCCCTGAAAAAAAGAATATCCCGGGCAAGCATCTCAAGAGTCTGGCCTGGCAGGCCAATCATAACTCCGGTTCCCACCATGAATCCGATTTCCCGGAGTGAACGCAGGCACGAGAGACGCTTCTCGAAAGATTGATCCGCCGGATGGATTCGGGCGAACAGATCAGGATCACTTGTTTCGATCCGCAATAGGTACCTGTGTGCCCCCGCTTTGAAAAACCGCTCGAGTGCTTTTTCAGACTGTTCGCCAATACTTAATGTAATTGCGAGTCCTTCGGGGAGCCGTTCAGAGCGTGAGTGCGTTTTGATAGCGTTAATAAGATCTTCGATGTAATCGACAAATGCATCATCGGTGCGTTCGCCAGACTGCAGCACAACGCTTCCATAGCCCATTTCTACACATTCCATGGCAGCCGACAGCACTTCATCACGACTTAATGTGTACCGCCGGATGTTTCTGTTACTCCTGCGGATTCCACAGTAGTAGCAGTCAAGACTGCATATATTTGACAGTTCGATCAGCCCGCGGAAATAAACGGCCGGGGAAACTGTTTTAATAGTAACTTTTTCTGCCTGGAACCGAAGTGCCTCAATATCTTCATCGGAACTGCATGAGAGAATCCTGGCTATTTGGTCGACACTCAGGTTTTCCTGTTCCAGTAGAGAGATAAAATTTTCCATTCAGACCGCCGGTTCTGTTGTGATTGTTACTTGTGGAAACGGAGCAAGGGCTCGTTCCAGGATGCCAAGTGACTTTGCAATTGCAAGGCCGTAGTTTGTGATTGGAACTCCTGTCCTCGAGCACTTTTCAATCCTGCTGAGCATGGTGCGTCGGTTCCACATGCAGGCCCCGCAGTGTATGACCAGTTTGTATTCACCGGGATTATCGGGAAAATCATGTCCTCTTGTGAATGAAAAATCAAGATGGCCGCCAATCTTTTCTGTCAGCCATCTGGGGATTTTAACAGTTCCGATATCATCCTCAACAGGATGATGTGAGCAGGCTTCGGCTATAAGAATGCGGTCGCCGGGTCTGAGATTGTCAATTTCAGACGCTCCGTTTACCAGTGTCTGTAAATCACCCTGAAACCGGGCAAAGAGAATGGAAAACGAGGTTAGCGCAATATCTTTTGGAGTGATCTGTGCTACTTCTTTGAAAGCCTGGGAATCAGTTACCACAAGTTTGGGCCTTAAACCCGGATTGGCCATGACCTTTGGAAGATTGGAGATACCGGTAACTATAGAGATGCATTGATTATCCAGAAGATCCCTGATACTTTGTACCTGTGGCAGAATCAGTCTGCCTTTAGGTGCTTCCTTGTCAATAGGTACCACCAGGACAGCGCACTCCCCGGGACCAACTAAATCGGCGAGAATCACAGGACGGTTTACAAAGCTATCAGGTGCTGATTCAATGATAGTCTGACGCAGCTTGTCGATTCCCTCTCCGGTTTGAGTGGAAACCGGGACTGCAACACAGCCTTTTTTTTGCAGGAGATCGATAAGGCCAGGGTCGGGTGGAACCAGATCGGTTTTATTCAGAACAGCAATAACTGGGATTTTGCGGCTGCGTATCTCATCCAGCAGTTTCTCCTCGAACTCATTCCACTTATTGCAGGAGACAACCAGCAAAGCAAGATCGGTGCGATCTATAACACTTCGTGTTTTTGCGATACGCTTTTGACCGAGGACTCCCTCATCGTCTATCCCTGCGGTGTCAATGAACTGAACCGGCCCGAGTGGAAAAAGTTCCATTGGTTTTTCAACAGGATCAGTTGTAGTTCCTGCAATATCAGAAACAATAGAGATGCTCTGACTGGTAACAGCATTGAGAATACTGGATTTTCCCGCATTTCTCCGCCCGAATAATCCTATATGAAGTCTGAATGTTTTTGGTGATGTCTGGATCATCAAATCTCCTTTTGTCAAACAGCTATCAGCAGTAAACATCCCGTTTCCCGGCCCGGACTGTTGCCGCCATTTTTAGAGCACGCTCCCGCGCTTTCGGCTCCATCGATTCACAAAACATATCTATCGCTTTCATGCCAATGGCGCGGGTATTTTCTGACGCGAAATCCTCCAGGTACTCCTGAAAAGTAGAGACTGCATTTGGATCACAATGCATCCGGATATCACCGGGTCTGGCCAGGTCCATGAAATCGTTACCGGTGCGGCCCAGACGGTAGCATCCTGTGCAGAATGAAGGAATGTAGCCCATCTGTGAAATGTCGGCGATTACCTCATCGAGTTCCCGATGATCCGACAGACTGAACTGCGGATCAGCTTTTCCGGTTTCACAATGACTGTATCCACCCGGATTCGTGCAGCTTCCTGCCGATATCTGCGAAACGCCAAGTGCCAGCGAAGCGTTTCTCATTTCCGGACTCTCTCTGGTTGACATGATAATTCCTGTATATGGTACCGCAAGCCGCAGGATTGCGACAATTTTCATAAAATCAACATCGGATACCTTGTACGGCGGATCTTTCGAAAGAGCAGATCCCGATGCCGGCTCAAGACGCGGAACGCTGATAGTATGCGGGCCAACGCCGAATTCCTTTTCAAGCGACCTGATATGCTGCATAAGAGCAAGCAGTTCAAACTTCCAGTCGTAAAGACCAAAGAGTGGTCCTATACCTACATCATCAATCCCAGCCTGCATTGCGCGTGCGGGTGCACCGAGCCGCCAGTCATAATCGGCCTTTTTCCCGGACAGGTGCATCGATTTGTAAGTCTGGCGATGATAGGTCTCCTGAAAAATCTGATATGTTCCGATTCCTGTCTTTTTAAGTTCACGAAACTGTTCAATCGAGAGAGACGCAATATTTACATTTACACGACGGATCTCTCCCTTGCCGGATCTGGTCTTGTAAATTGTTTCTATTGCATCGGTTATATACTTCAGCTCTGTACTGCTGTCATTTTCTCCTGCAACAAGAAGAAGCCGTTTGTGCCCTTTGGCTGTCAGAATCTTAACTTCATCCGCGATTTCCTGAAGGGAGAGCTTTTTACGGACAAGTTCCCGGTTACCAGCTCTGAAACCGCAATAGAGGCATTCATTTCTGCATATATTTGAGACATAAAGAGGTGCAAACAGAACGATTCTTCTGCCGTAGATGTTATTCTTGACAGTTCGCGCAGCATCGAAGAGTTCTTCGAGCAGAGCTTTGTCCTGAACTCCTGCAAGAAGAGCGACTTCAGAAGAATCGAGACCGCGCAATTCTCTGCCGCGAGTGAGAATCTCACGGATATGCACCGGATCAGGTTCTGCGGTGTCAAGATGCGACCTGATTTCTTCTTCGTCTATTGTGCCTGTAAGCGGTCCGCTGATCATTTTTTAACTCCTTATATTTGTAAAAACTGAAAGTTCATGTTTGTTGCAATCAGATAAATCGAAGCCTGGTTTCTTTCAGATGCTCAACCTCCAGATAATGAACTATTTCCCGTAGAATAGAGCGTCGTAAGGCGATTTCCTGCGGAAGAGATGGATCCTGATAAGCGTCATTTATTCTTGTACCCGCGATAAATGTGATGATGTCGCTGTCAAGCATTCGTTCGACAATTTCTCTTACCGGAGATTTATCACCCTCCTCCGGAGGGGTATAACTTTTCAGCAGGTCTGCCACACGTTGCAGTGTAATAATCCCTTCGGTTACCAGAGTAGCACCTTCCATCGATGAAGTGGGTGGAACTGTGCTGAACGGCAGACCTGGTTCCAGACGTATTGTTTTACCCAGCTCTCTTGCAATGATTTTCGCTGTAGTTCCTCCGCAGATAATTTTTGGCCCGTTGTGTTTTTCAAAGGCAGCCGCCATCACAGGATCGTTTGCCGGATCGTATGGGGGACCACTGACAATCAGCAGTTCACGTGGCCGGCGATAATATATGACGCCACAGGAGATGTCATCGAGTGCGGTGCTGCGGTCGATCTGCATCGACCTTTCGACTAACTGACGTGCGAGATCACGGGCACTGATCCCGGGCATACTATTAATTGTCTCCTTTATATACTGTGCCACATTTGTTTCACCCCAGCCGAGAGGGAAACGGTCCATTCCTATTCCAGACTGTGAAACACCATCAGAATAGCATACAATTCTGTCGTTCTGCTGCATAAGAAACGAGCAGTAGCGAAGAACATAGGGACGTTTTCCTTTTGCTCTGCCCTGTATCCGTATGATATCCGGTTTAAAAATCTTGCCATCACGGATTATACAGCAGGCAGGATTGTCGTACTCAATTATCCGCGCCATTCCTTTACCGTCAATGTCAATTATTGTAAATGTAGCATAGCTTATCTTGCGTTCCCGACATACAGGCAATGTATTCATTATAATCTCTGCAGATTTTCTGATATCACGGTATCCTGCGGTGAAATAAGCCGCCATTGTCGAAGTGAGAGTAGAAAGTACACTTGCCTTCACTCCGCTTCCCAATCCGTCAGAAAGAACGCAGATCGATCTGTTCTCTTCTTTCACCCGTATCGACAAAAAGGTATCGCCGCATACAACCTGCCTGTTTTTACGACGCTCAAAGTGTCCGACCTCCGCGACGCATTCCAGAATGTCTTCTGTTATCCCGTTCATTTCTGATTTCCTGTATTGCCTGCTTTGAAAGCGTCAATAATCTGCGTTAAGGTCATTTCTGTTTCGGCGGCATTCTCACCGAGGAGTCGGGCGATTTTTTGAACAGTTGTCAGGTTGCGTTTTATTACCTGGCGTGCGCCTTTGATAATTTCCTCTTTTTTCATGGATGGTTTTGTGACATCATTGAGAATGCATCCAGCTATAAGCTGGGGTTCTATGACAAAAAGGGAACATCGCAGGATTTTAGCCCCAACCCGAACGTCAAAATCTACAATTTCTGTTCCGGTTTCAAATACTCTTCTGAATAAATGCGAAATCGGGAGTACTTTGTCTAAAACCGCTCCCTCCATGCCCTCCTTTACTTCGAATACCTGCTCAGCTTCCTTGCCGGCGATTCGCGCGAAGTTGCGGTTGCATTCAATTATACGCATGCTGTTGTCAACAATAACGACAGCAGACGGCATCGTCTTGACAAGCATATTGGCTTTTTTCTGTGCGAGCTGGCGCATGTAGGTAACACACATGTCAGTTTCTGCGCGCCCGTTCAATATTGCCTTTGCAAGTTCCCTGCAGCTATTGTAACCGCAGCCGCCGCAGTTAAGCTCGTCGGCTTCACTGTTTTTTCCGGTTCGCTGAAGCACAGACCTGATCTGGTGTTCTGCGTAAACGGGCTGGTCAGGATTACAGGGATGGAATTGGCGATCAATACTGATTGCCGGTTTGCGCGGAAATCTATTCCCGGTTTGCGAAATGGTGTCCAGAACCCGGAGCCGCTTTACAACTGTAGCCATCTTGTCCCGTGTGCAGGGTCCGTTTATACAGCCGCCGGAACAGGCGAGAGTTTCAAGAAACATTCCTCGATTCGCCGGGATTTGATCGAGTGTGTTCATAACAGAAATTATGGAATCCATGCCCGATAAGCTCACGAAATGGTTATCAGTGACTGTACACTGATTTTTAATGCAGGCAATCATACCACCGTCAATCGGGTACAGTCCTCCCTCAGCGGCATATTCCGGAATAAAACCACCGCTGTTTCCCGGCTGGTCGATGTCAACTCCGCACTCTTCGAACCACTCGTGAATATCTGTGAAAGTCAATGCTGTGTGAAGCAGCCCGTTTGAGCGGTCAGATTCCAGTTTTTTGGCAATACATGGACCAACAAATACAATCTCTGTATCCTCTCCATATATTTTGCGCAGAAAAGAGCAATGCGCAAGCAGGGGCGAGGAGAGTGCAGTAAGGTTCTGAGAATATTCAGGATGATATTTGCAGATATATTCCACAACAACCGGGCATGCACTTGAAATAAAGCACTTATCCGGTTTTTCCGACAAGAGTGCCGCCACGTGTGCTGCAACTTCCTGTGCTCCCAGAGCTGTTTCGGATACACCTGAAAACCCAAGCTTTTTAAAGGCCTTTGCCATCGCAGTACGGCTTAAACCTGGAAACTCGCTTACCCATGAGGGTGCAAGTGATACTATTACCCGTTTACCTGTGTTGAGAAGGTCAATTACACGCTGCCTGTCATTTCTGACCTGCTTGGCATTTGACGGACATACCTCAACACATGTCCCGCAGTAGATGCATGCCTCATCCATAACCGAAGCAACTCCCTGCTCGATTTTTATTGCCTTGACAGGACAGCTCCGGACACATTTATAACAGTCCTGACACTCTGTCTGTCTGGTGAATATCGGCATGCATTTGTTCATGTGATATTCTCCTGGAGTTGACTCTTCAGCAATTCGACTGCATCGCGGGGTTTGACACCCGAATGGAGCTGAGACCCAATTGACACAACGGGACCTTTGGAGCAGCGTCCCTCACAAAGTGTCCCGCTGAGCTCAACCACTTTTTCCAGTTTGTTTTCCGATATAAAGGTGGTGAGGGCTTCGAGAATTTCCCGCCCTCCCCTGAGATAACAGGAACTTCCGAGGCACACTTTAACTGCAATATGCCTTTCAGAAATCATGAAACTTTCTCCGGTTCTTGTTGCGCTACTTTATTATCAATGAACTCCTTGATTTTCTCGAATGTAGCATGGCCGAGAATCGTTCCATTGAGCCTGACTACAGGCGATTCACCACATCGCTCAAAGCAGAAACCTGCTTTTACAGAAACACTTGAACTCAGATCGTTCTTATTGACATAGCGGGTTATCTGGCCTATCAGGCTGTGGGCACCATGCAGACAGCAGTTTGTCCCAAGGCATACTTCAACTGTAGCTACAGGCTTTTCACATCCGGCAGTTACTTCGATACCATCGCCTGTAAAACGTCGTCTGGGGACATAATGTGTATGCAGAAGCTTGTGTGCCACATGGCCGCCCGGCTTTCCAAGGAACTTCTCATACAACGCCGTCAATGCAGGATTGCTCTGCGAAGTTCTGTGCTGAGCAGTCTTGTCTATGGTGTAGAGACTTTCCCCGCGACGTCTTATTACTTCCGGATTATAGCTTACCGGCTGTCCTGCACCATTGATACATCCGCCTGGACAAGCCATCACTTCTATCAGGCTGTAAGGACAGGTTCCGTTACGTACCTGACGGCAGATCTCACGTGCTGCTGCAAGGCCGTAGACAACAGCAGTTTTTATCTCTTTACCTCCGATCTTGATTGTGGTCTCCCTGACACCTTTTAGCTTTGTTTCGGCAACCGGAAGAGAAGAATCGAAAGGTTTACCTTCCACTTTCTCATGTACATAACGCACCACCGCTTCTGTTACTCCACCGGACAGTCCAAACAGTGTCCCTGCACCGGAAGCTGTGCCAAAGGGATCGTCATACTCCGAAGAATCAAGATCATTGAAACGAATTCCGGCCGATTCTATCATTCGTGCAAGTTCCTGAGTGGTTATCACGTGTGTAACATCAGCTATTCCGTTACCATTTGCAAATTCACTGCGACGTGCTTCGTATTTTTTGGCTGTGCAGGGCATCACCGAAACCACTGAAAGACGTTTGGTATCTATCTGGAGCTGCTCAGGAAGCATCTCTTTTGCAATCGCTCCGAACATCTGCTGGGGCGATTTGCAGGTCGACAGATTGCCAAGAAGATCAGGGTAGTACTGTTCGGCAAATTTGACCCATGCAGGGCAGCATGATGTGAATAGCGGCAGAGTCCCTCCTGTGGAGGCTCTGTTGAGAAACTCGGTTCCCTCTTCCAGTACAGTCAAATCAGCCGTAAAACCAGTATCGTAAACTTTGTCAAATCCAATGCGCCGGAGAGCAGTAGCGATCATCCCGGTAGTGATCTTCCCTTCAGGCATTCCGAAGTGCTCGCCTATGGCTACACGGATTGCAGGTGCTACCTGGGCTACAACCACTGTGTTTTCATCGTTGATGTCTTCCCAGACAGCCTCTATTTCCGAACGCGCTGTAAGGGCTCCGGTCGGACAGACACGCGCACACTGGCCGCAATTTACACAATCAACTTCTGCCAGACCCTTTTGAAAAGCCGGTACTACCTGCGTCTGAGCTCCCCGAAAGGTAAAATCTATTGCACCAACACTCTGGATCTCATCGCAGAATCTCACACAGTCACCGCAAAGAACACATTTTCCGGGATCACGTATCACAGATACAGACGAGGTATCCCGCTTTTCATCTCTGGGGTAATGTGTATATCGGATCGAATCTACGCCCATTGTACGGGCAAGGTTCTGAAGCGAGCAGGCACCGCTTTTACCGCAGGTTGTGCATTCGCGGTTGTGAGCCGCAAGGAGCAGTTCAAGATTTATCCTGCGGAGTTTGCGGATTTCAGCGGTGTTAGTCTTCACTATCATCCCCGGGGCCGGAGGGGTGGAGCACGATGCTACAATACCCCGTCCTTCAACCTCGACTAAGCACATACGGCAAGCCCCGTAGATACTGAGCTCCGAATGATAGCAGAATGTGGGTATCTCGATTCCGGCTTTGCGTGCAACCTCAAGGAGATTGCGCTCACCGTTGAGTGTAAATTCGCTGTTGTCTATTATTAAAGTGTTTTTTCCATTCATGCAGACACTCCTGTTATGGCTTGGAATTTGCAAACGGCAGCGCACGTTCCGCACCGGACGCACGTGAGCACATTTATCTGGTGTGGTTTTTTCTTCTCCCCTGTGATTGCGTTTACCGGACATTTTCTGAGGCATGCGCCGCAGCCGATGCACCTGGCCGGATCAATTGACGGAGGCGTAAGGGCCTCACACTGGCCGGCCGGACAGCGCTTATCAACAACGTGTGCTTCATATTCATC
>DAOTAZ010000032.1:13635-16122 GCA_035382965.1 Chitinispirillaceae bacterium
TTCGCCACATTCTTTACAACACAGGTATCTGTGTTCATCACTACCAGACCGCCTGAACCAACCATCGCTCCTATGCGTTTGAGCGAATCGAAATCAAGAGGCAGGTCGAGATGTTCCCTGGTGAGGGTACCGCCGGAGGGTCCGCCGATCTGAACAACTTTAAGTCGCGAATTGTCAACTGTTCCGTCAGTTCCGCATACTCCTCCACCAATGTTAAACACTATTTCACGGAGAGTAGTTCCAAATGGCACTTCGATAAGACCGGTGTTTGCCACATGACCGGTAAGCGCGAAGGTTTTGGTTCCTGCCGATCCGGCAGTTCCCATTTCTTTGTACTTTTCAGGACGAATAAGGATAATTCTGGGAACTGTTGCCAGAGTTTCTACATTGTTAATAACAGTAGGCTTCCCGCGGAGACCTTTCTCTGCAGGGAAAGGCGGCTTGGGAGTCGGCATCCCGCGTCTGCCCATCACAGAAGACATCAGCGCAGTCTCTTCTCCGCACACAAAAGCGCCGGCGCCTTCCATGATTGTAATTGTAAAGGGTTGACCGCTGCCAAAAACATTTTTCCCCAGTATACCTTTTTCTGTTGCAACGCTGACTGCATGGCGCATGCGCTTTACTGCAAGAGGATACTCGGCACGGACATAAACAACTCCTTCATCCGCTCCAATTGCCCTTGCGGCAATCATCATACCTTCAATTACAGCGTGCGGGTTTCCTTCCATGACACTGCGGTCCATAAAAGCTCCCGGGTCACCCTCATCGCCATTGCAGATTATGTACTTCTTTGGATTTTTCTGCGCCAGCGCAAGCTCCCATTTTACACCCGTGAGAAAACCGCCTCCTCCTCTGCCCCTGAGTCCGGATTCCTTTATGATTTTGCAGATTTCTTCAGGACTCATTTCAAGGAAGCAACGTGCTGCGGCTTCATAACCGTCGTGGTAGATGTATTCGTCAATGTCTTCCGGATCGATCAGACCGCAGAGGCTGAGTGCAAAGCGGTGCTGAAGGCGGTAGAAATTTATATCCTTACGTAATGGATGTGAGATGCCGGACCCTGGTTCTCTGTAGGTGAGCCGGTCGATAATACGGCCCTTCTCGATTGTTTCTTCAACAATTTCTCGCGCATCACCGGTCTGTACCTTGACATACATAATACCGTCGGGTTCGATGGTTACAAGAGGGCCCATCTGACAAAACCCCTGACAACCACTCCCTGCTGTATCGATGTGCTCCCGGTGATCATGATTATCGGTTACTATATCTGCCGATAGCTTTTTTTCAGCAAGAATGGCTTTAATTGCATCAAAAACTTTCATTGATCCATTGGCAACACAGCCGGTTCCGGCACAGATAATAATGCGCTTTTTACTTTTCTCTTTGCGTTTTGCGAATGCAAGCCGCGACTGCTTTAATACTTCAATCTCCATTTGCCTGTTCCTTCGCTTCTGTTTGAACTATCTGGTCGATAATTGCAACTGCCCGCTCTCCGTTCATCTGACCGTATACATCATCATTGATAACCATCGCAGGTGCAAGTCCACATGCACCAAGACAACTGACAGTCTCAAGGGTAAAGAGCATGTCAGAGGTTATTGTTTGATCCCCTGTGAGTCCCAGACGGCGTTTCAGTGCATTGTAAATTTCCATCGAACCTTTCACATGACAGGCTGTACCGTCGCAGATACGGATAACATATTTGCCTTTTGGTTCAAGAGCGAAGTGTGCATAGAATGTAGCCACTCCGTAAACCCTGGCAGGATTGATATCCAGTGCGTTTGCGACAAATGTCATCACTTCGCGGGGAAGATACCTGTACTGTTCCTGTATCTCCTGAAGAATGGGTATAAGGTTTTCCGGATTGCGATCGTATTTTTGCAGAATCGTACAGACTGCTTCAAACCTGCGGGTATTGCAGCATTCTTCTGTAAGGCACTCCGTACCTGCAGCTTTTTTTTCCATTGTCATTTAACCTCCTTCTCAAGTTTCTTCATTAGAATTGCCAGCGATGAAACGAGGTTTTCCTGCTGTACAACAATATTTTGGGGAACTTTAAGCGGGACAGGAGAAAAATTCCAGATTCCCACAATCCCCGATTCTATCATCAGGTCTGCTATTGATTGCGCAACTGAGGCTGGTACTGCAATTATGCCGGTAGTGATGTGCATACGGCGGCACAGATTAACCATTTTATCAAGCGGTAATATGTCTTTACCATGAATCTGTGTACCGATGATTTCAGGATTGATATCGAAACCTGCAACCAGGTCATATCCACGTTCTTTGAATCCTGAATACCCCAGAAGAGCAGAACCCAGGGCTCCGCATCCTGCCAGGATCAAGCGGTCCCGGCGCTTCCACCCCAGGAATTCGGCAATTTCGTTTATAATGGCAACAGTCTCATATCCCAGCTTAGGCTTGCCTTCGATACCTGCCTGTTCCAGGTCCTTGCGGACAATAATGGGATCGATATTGAGGTGCGAT
>DAOTAZ010000033.1:0-15833 GCA_035382965.1 Chitinispirillaceae bacterium
GACGGTGGAAAAGCGGAACGGGTAAATTTCACTATTAATAAGGAAAGAAACAATCCTCTTGTAGTTCTGGACTTTTTCCAGGCTGTCCGTATTATACCTAAACACGTTTTTCAGCCGATGCTCGATTCACTGGGAGACCTCTCGGCAGTTCAGAAAGACAAAATGGATAAAAACCCTGTTGTCTCAGGGCCATATACACTGGACAGCTATTCCGGTGAAAAAATCGTTCTCAAGCGTCGTGATGATTACTGGGGAGTCGTTCTTCATGATGGCAAGCTCCCAAAACCCCAGTACATAATCCACCCTATCTATAAAAGCAACGATCATTTCAGCATCTCTCTGCAGCAGGGAAATCTTGATATCTCTTCAACATTTATCCCCCGTATCTGGCAGAAAGAGAAAAACGGTGTCCGTACCTGGTACTCAAAGTCACCCTATTTTGTTCCTGCCGCGATGGTTATGCTGATGGTAAATCATACCAAGGCTCCTCTGTCTGATAGAAACTTCCGCAAAGCCATGGCACACGCCATTAACTATGCTGATGTCAAAGATCTGGCTTTTTCTCAGTACAGTCTTGATCTCAAACCCGGTCTTATCCTTCCATTTGGAACCGAGGAACCCTATTTCTCAAATGAGGACACAGAGAAGTACGGGTGTAAATATGATCCTGAGCTGGCAAAGAAGATACTTGCAGATGCTGGATACAAATCGGTTTTCAAGGCTGACGGGCAACTGGATTACATGCTCGATCCCAAGGGACAGAAAGTTCCTACACTGCTTATCAGGTCACCTGCAGGATGGACCGACTGGGAATCAATGGTTCAGATCGCTGTCAAAGGGATGAGAGCTGCCGGAATCGATGTCCGGGAAGGTTTTGTGGATGCATCTGTTTACTTTAACAGCATGCCGACAGCCGAATGGGATCTTCTGCTCCATGCCCCGTCAGTAAATGTCACTCCCTCTCAGCCCTGGGCACGCTTTGAATCTGTGATGTCATCGAGAAACTGGAAGCCCGCAGGAGAAAAGATGAATGAGAACCAGGGCCGCTACAATCAGCCTGGTACCAAGGAGTACAATCCGAAAGTTGACAGCTTGCTGAAAGTGATCCCGACTCTGACCGAACAGGAACAGAAAGTTGCTGCTTATCGGGCTCTCAATGTTATTTTCATGCAGGATCAACCAAGCCTTCCTCTGGTTTACAGGCCTGAACAGTTCTATGAATTCAGTGTAAAAAGCTGGACAAATTTCCCCAATGAGCAGAATCCTTACACACCTCCGCAGATTCCCTGTTTCGGTGTCGGGACCAAAGCACTCTGGGAAATTGAATCCACTGCGAAATAGGAGTATTCATGCTGAAGCGATATCCAACTCTTAAATACATTTTAAGCAGGGCGGTATGGTATTTCATTACCTTCCTTGCTGCAGTAACCATCAACTTCTTTCTCCCCAGGCTGGGCACCAGTAATCCGGTGGATATTATCATGGCCAGAGTGGGAGCGGGTTTGGATACCGAAGCAGCAAAGGAAAAAGAAGAGTCATACCTTAAAGAATTCGGACTTGTTGAAGTTGATAAAAGCGGAAGCATCATTCGTGATGCTTCCGGTAAACCTGTACGTACCTCAAAACTTAAGCAGTTCATAAACTATATCAGCATGAGCATGAGGGGAGATCTTGGGACTTCATTTCTGAATTATCCCAAGAAGGTTACTGAAATCATCAGTGATGCACTTCCCTGGACTCTCGCTCTTCAGATCCCTACCATTATATTTGGATGGATAATCGGTAATGTTCTGGGAGCTCTGGCAGCCTATCGCAGGGGAATTTTTGATAAAGTGCTTTTCCCTGCTGCTCTCCTTTCCAGTGCGATACCATTTTTCGCTTTTGGAATGATCCTTGTTTTCCTCTTCGGAATCGTCTGGCCCATTTTTCCTGCAATCGGGGGCTATGCCGGAGACATAATTCCAAGCTTCAGTTGGAAATTTTTCTCCAGTGCGTTATATCACTATGTTCTTCCGTTCCTCTCCATTTTCCTTATCTCAGCGGGCGGCCAGGCAATCGGCATGCGCTCGATGTCAATTTACGAATTAGGAACAGATTACATAAAATACGCGAAATGGCTGGGCATGAAAGAGAATAAGATTCTCTTCTACATGTTCCGCAATGCCATGCTGCCTCAGCTTACCGGACTGGCTTTGACACTGGGAACGATGGTTGGCGGTGCCCTGATAACTGAGATGATCTTTTCCTATCCCGGTTTAGGAATGGCTGTGCTTACAGCGATTCAGGGAAATGACTACCCTCTTATTCAGGGATGTACACTGCTGATTACGATCTGCGTATTGATTGCCAATTTTACCGTGGATATTCTGATCGGTTTCCTTGATCCACGTGTCAAAGCAGGATTGGGGGGAAAATAGGATTATGAAGTTATTGATGAATCTTTTGAAAACACCTGCCTTTATAATAGGCATTGGTTTATTTCTTGTAACAATCTTTATTGCGTTGTTTTTTCCCATGATATTCGACATCAACACCAACCTCAGAGTTGGCGGACCCTATATGCCACCATCCGGTAAACATATTTTCGGTACGGATCATATGGGCATCGACATGCTGTCTCTTCTTGTCAAGGGTCTCCGGTCCTCTCTGTACGTTGGTTTTCTTGCAGGGATTATCGCTACAATTACAGGTACATTTCTTGGTGTTTATGCCGGGTTTAAAGGCGGTGTGGTCGATGATATTATCAACATGGTCACAAACCTTTTCATAGTGATACCTCAGTTTGTGGTTTTAATCCTTGTCAGCAGCAGTATGGAAGAGGGGCGTTCATTGTCTCTGATAGCATTGCTTATCGGACTGACTACCTGGACCTGGAGTGCACGTGCAGTCCGCGCACAGGCATCAAGCCTTAAGAGCCGTGACCACATCTCTCTGGCAAAGGTAAATGGCGCCGGAACATTTAAAATCGTCTCCATGCACATCCTTCCCTATCTTCTGTCCTATGTTTTCATGGTTTTTATCATGCAGACAGCTTCCGGAATTCTTTCCGAGGCAGCAATCAGCATGATCGGCCTGGGTCCGTTTGACACCGTATCACTGGGCACCATTTTAAATCAGGCCATGCGCAATGAAGCTCTTACTGACGGAGCGTGGTGGGCTTTTATACCGGCGATGGTTCTGGTAACGATTATTGCCTTCGCTTTGTATGTGATCAATACATCGATGGAAGGTGTCTTCAACCCCCGCCTGCGTAAATAGGAGATCAGTAATATGTTAGATGTTCAAAGCAGGACCAGCGAATCGCAAACAGCACAGGAAAGTAAGTCTACGCCCATCTTTGAGGTTGAGGATCTTCATTTACACTATCTCACCCGATTTGGAGATAAAATACCGGCTGTGTCCGGAGTTTCTTTTTCCATGCAAAAAGGTGAGATTCTGGGTGTGGCTGGTGAATCAGGATGCGGAAAATCGACTCTGGTAAACGGATGTATGGGTCTTTTTATCCCTCCGCTCAATCCCACCAGCGGTGATGTACGGGTAGCAGGTGAATCACTGATGAATCGTACTCCCAGTGATATCAGAAGAAACGTACTGGGCAGAAAAATCACCATGATTCCTCAGGGTGCGTTTAACTCTCTCAATCCTACCCGTAAAATCAAAGACTTTGCAGCGGACATGATCGAGAGCCATGAGATGGGTTCCAATAAAAAGGAGATCTATGACCGGCTCAGAGAGCGCTTCCGCCTGATCGGAATGGATGAATCGATTCTAAATTCTTATCCGATTCAGATCACTGCCGGAATGCGTCAGAGATCTGTCATCGCAATTTCAACCCTTCTGAATCCACAGATGGTTATCGCTGACGAACCGACATCGGCACTCGATGTGACCACTCAGAAGGCAGTAATCAAAATGATATTCGATCTGCTTGATAAAGAAATCTTCTCCAGTATGATCTTTATCACTCACGAATTACCCCTTCTGCGTCATGTTTCTGACAGAATCGCGATCATGTATGCGGGTGAGTTTGTTGAGGTCGGTACGACAGAGCAGATTATCTTTGACCCGCGCCATCCTTACACCAGGGCATTGATGGGCGCGATGCTCAGCGCTGAGCCTGGTCAAAAACAGAAAAAACCGGTTGCAATAGAAGGAGCGCCACCGAACCTGGCTAAACCGATTTCCGGTTGCCGCTTTGCAGAGCGCTGTCCTGTCGCCCGGAAAGAGTGTCATGTCAACAAGCAGGAAATACGCATCGTGGGTGATAGACAGGTGAGGTGCGACTATGCAGAATAAGGATATTTTCACGGCGAAAAACATTACCTGTACTTTTGGCCATGGGAAAAAGATGGTCAAGGCTGTGGATGATGTAAGTTTTACAATTGCTGATGAGGAAATAGTATCTCTTGTTGGCAGTTCAGGCTGCGGAAAAAGTGTTCTGGCCAAAATAATGCTCGGGCTGATACATCCTACCTCTGGAGAATTCCTCTACAACGGTCAGCAGATTGTAAATCAGCGGAAGCACTGGAGGGAAGTACAGCCAGTATTTCAGGATCCTTTCAGTTGTTTCAATCAATTCTTTACAATCCGCTCTCAACTGAAGGCATCTTTCGGAATTCTTGAAAAGAAACCATCCGACAAGGAGATGGAGGAAAGAGTCGATCAGGCCCTTCTGGCTGTGAATATCAAGCCACCAGAGATCGAAGGAAAATATCCGTTTGAGCTTTCAGGTGGACAGATGCAGCGTATGCTTCTGGCCAGGATTTTCATACTCAAACCGAAGGTTCTTATCGCTGATGAACCTACAAGTATGGTGGATGCCTGTGTGAGAGCAAATATCCTTGACTATCTGATGAAGCTCAAGGAAGAACTCAAAATGACCATCGTCTTTATCACTCATGACATTGGTCTGGCCTATTATGTAAGTGACCGTCTTTTCATCATGTACAAAGGAAAGATAGTCGAACAGGGTCCACCGGACGATGTAACTCTGTCACCTAAGAGTGAGCACACGGTTCAGCTCCTGGATGATATCCCTGATATACATAAGGAGTGGATCAAGAGGTAATATCAGAAAAAAATCGGTGTTGGGAAGAACCGCTCAGGAGAGGGATAGATTGCTCCCGGGCGGTTTTTTTATTATCGAATCAATGTCCCGGAGGCGGAGGTGGTTCGGGAATTCCCCTGTCGACTTTTACATTTCTCAGGGAATTCACTATTATTGCTGTGATAACTCCTCCGGCGACAGCCGATGATGCAGCAGTAAACAGGAACACTTTTTCGGATCTCTTTAGTTTCGAGAATTCAAAGGTCTTTTTCCTATATACCTTTTGTGGAACAGGCTTTACCGCATCGTCAATTGCAGCTGCCTGCTTTGTCAGAGCATTTTTCACAGAATCGGCCGAATGTTCTTTTCTGGAAGCAGCGGTCCCCACATCAACCGTAAGAGTCCTTCTTTGCATGCTCTGAGCCCTGTATGCTTCACCACTATTAAATGATCCGCTCTGCTGTCCTATTTGATTATCCTCTTTCTCCTGTTCAGCCTTTACCTGTGAAGCAGAAGTATCATTATTTTCCGGTTCAACAGCCGCTGCTTCGGTTTGAGAATCATTTGAATCAAGGGCTGCATCTGCAGTAGCTGACCCGTCAAGTGATGAATCCTGAGAAGTATTCTTCTCACCGGAAACAGCAACTGTGTCGGCTTCAGATGTTCCGCTTGATAAATTCAGGGAATCCTTTGCAGTTGTGTCAGCTATCTCCTGTGCAGCAATACCTGAGGTCAGAAAAAAAGCAGAAATCATCACCTGGACAGCAAATTTCAATATATTGTAACCTGTCACTTTACTTCTCCTCAAATTACCTGATAACATTTACAATTCTTGTTTTTGAAAAAGACGGAGTTTTAAATCGGGCGATATACATTCCTCTGGAAACTTCTGATCCCATCCTTCCGGTTCCATCCCAGGTTACAGTATACTTTCCCGCTTTCCTGCGCTCATTCACAAGCTCACAAACAGAGCGGCCGCTGATATCGTAAATTCCTATGAATACAGGGCAGTTTCCTATTACCGAGGATGGTATAGTGTATTGGATTTTCACTGCTGTACCGGCTCCGGTTCTTGCTGTAGTAAATGACCAGTTATTAAGTTCCTTTACTGCATGAAACTCCGTATTCTGATTCCAGCTTACTTCCAGTTCCCTTTCAGCTTCACCTCTGTTCAGAGAAAAGGTGTAAGAGGCTGATCTGTCCATATCTGTTGTGGTTCCGCTTACCGGGTCCCTGAGGATCAGGTTTCCACTGTTTTTTCCGTCTTTCTCCCAGGAGAGGGTAACTGGTTTTCCGGTAGTACTTTTTATTTTCAGTATCCAGGAGTGGGAGCCCTTTTTCAAACCGACTATGTCTGATATGTAAAGGTCATTTCCCCATTCAGGATGAGAAAAGCCGATTTGAAACTGCGACTGAATCGATGGCGGTCTGGGGGAGTCATAAGTGTCATAGCCTTCTGAGGCGGCTTCAGATGCACCTAAAACAGAAATGTCGGAAAAGACTCCTGTGGAAGCTTTGAGAAGACAAGTCCAGAATTCAGCCTCTCTACTTTTCTTCATGCCCGCAGTTTTTATTCTTTCAGAAGCAGGATTTATCAGACATGTAACAGAATCTGTTTCAGCATAAACCCAGCAGGCCTGCCATGGGTAAAGACGTGCCGTGTCATTGTAAACATGTTTCGCAAGATCACGGTTGGAAAAGTACTCACCATTGTTCCAGGTATCAGGATATCTGTCCTCATACGTAAAAATCTGACGCCGGATAAATTTTGAGGCTGAAACATCGGTAAGTCGAACCAGTGTGTTTCCTTTTTTTACAAGCGAATTATCCCAGAACACTGGAAAGGGAAAAGGATTTCCCACACAGTTCCATCCCTTCTTAAGGGAGACAGGAAAAAGCGTATCCGGTTTTATCCCATTCGCCTTATGGGTAAACGAGCGGCTCTCAGTGTGATACAGCCAGCCACCCTCTCCGCTTCGGATTTCACCAAACCTGATGTATTCTCCGCTTTTAGGTTCATAGCCGTAATAACGCCATTTCAATGTATCTCCCAATGCCTCTTTAAGCACTGAATAGGAAGATACCGGGGAATAATTCAGCGGAATGGAAACCAGACGGTAAGCTTTCAGAGATGTAAAGCTCTGTGCAGTAAGAGTAACTGATTCCGGTGCTATAGATCTCCTGGCAGTAAGAAGTGTATCACTTTCCTCTGTGAGAAGGATTGAATAAATAATTCCTGAGACTGTGACTTTTTCTCCCGGGATCTGTACATTGTACTTGTTTCCATCATATTGAAAGCCAAGCGTATCTACCCCTGGTTTACCTCCCTCACTAAAGAGAAGTCTGGCAACAATACCATCAGAACCACTAAAGGATATCCGCAGGTTTTCACCGATACTGTACTTTGAAATATCCGGTGAGTAAATGGAAGAGGAGTAGAGTGAACTTGACAATGTACTTAAAGAGTCACTGCTTACAAAGGAATTTCCGTTAACGTCTGTAAAAGTACACCGGACATGATAAACCTGTGATGGAATCAGGCCTTTAATGGTTACTTTTGTACTGTCGGAACATGAAACAATAACATTTCCCGAGGTGGAAAAAGAGGGATCAGTACTGTATTCAATTGCCACGACTGTACTCTCACTTGTTGTCAGGGTGATCAGTGCTTTGTCCGGTCCACATTCTGAGACCCGGAAAAGAGATGACTGTGGGGCAACAGTATCAGGCATTCTTTTTTCATAGAGGTCTTTCAGATCAAATTCTGAAGTGTTAAAAACTGCCTCCAGTCCGCCGGCCAGGAAAGCGGCAGGAGCATTCCAGTTAATAGCCACCTCATTTGTTGTAAAACTGCAATTATTATCCAGCCATGCTTTCGCGGGATAAATAGAATAGGCATTCGCAGGACAGTTCTCCCCGCTTCTTGACTGATTATTGGGTCCGCCTACCAGAAAACCCGGAACAGGTTCAGGAAT
This sequence comes from Chitinispirillaceae bacterium, assembly GCA_035382965.1. Lineage (GTDB taxonomy): Bacteria > Fibrobacterota > Chitinivibrionia > Chitinivibrionales > Chitinispirillaceae > JAAYIG01. The sequence continues at coordinate 8,023 of DAOTAZ010000033.1, forward strand.
ACCATCGGCGGTTGAAGGACGATGGTGTGGATTCCTTGCTGATCTTGAACCAAATCCTGTAACGAAACTATACCCTGTAGCATTTCTCCCCAGAAGGTAATCAAGAGAGTGAATGGATGATTCCAGATAGGAGGGATCTTTTGATAAAAGGTAAGCAACCAGTGTAAGCATCCCGTAATTTGCTACTACAGCATTACTCCCCCAGTAAAAATCTCCACTTCCGATACTGGTTTGATACTGGGAGGATCTGGTTCTGGCACGGATCGAATTTGCTGACGACAGAACTCTGCTTTTTGAAAGCGAGTCATCAACAGTCAAGGCCATCGAATAAAACCCAAGCATCCCCACATTGGGCCACCCTGGTTCACCATAATTTTTCAGATAAAGTTTGCTGTCATTATAATAAACCGAATCACCCGTGGCCAGAAACAGTTCAATCGCCGCCCAGTAATGCTCGTCTGAACAATTCCGGTCACCGTATTCACCCGTGACTATATCAGGTGGATTTGTAAAAGTGCTGTCAGGATGCTCCAATCCCCAGGAAAAGGCATACTTTGCCGCCTCCAGACAGGAATCTGCAAAGGAGGGCATAAAGTCTCTGTAAATTCTGTAAGCAAGCGCACAAACAGCGGCAAAATCAAATGTAGCTGCTGAACCTTTGCCGATAAAATACCTGGTTTCACCTGCCGTTCCGGGCATTACATCCCCTATAAAATTGGGCCCGGTCAGTTTGTGATACACTCCCCCATCTGCCGGATCCTGCATTTTTAATAGCCAGTCCATCTCCCACTTAATCTCATCAAGCAAGTCAGGAAGCAGTCCCCCCGATTCGGGAATGTTAAGGTTAAGAGTGTCAAAATAGGTGGAAAACTGCTGATAGAGCAGAAGGAGAGAATAGGTGGTTATTCCTGCATTGACAACATACTTCCCATAATCACCGGCATCATACCACCCCCTGGGAGCAGAAAAAGCCTCCCCCGCCTTCCTTGCTCCCTCTTTTCTGGGGTCAGATGCTGCTGAGCTGTGTACAATGACATAATCATCAAAATGACCTCCATCTCTTTGCCAGATCCCGGCATATTTGGCAGGCAAAGGCGTAGATGCTCTCTGATAATAGAAAGCTCTGATAAGCCCCCGTGACAAAGCACCGTGGATATCATTCCTAATGCTGAAAGGATAGGAAGCACCAATCCCATTAACATAAACCACATAGGTTCCCTCTCTGGTAAAACCGGAAAAATCGGCGATCTTTAAATTTTCACCTGATGAAGTCCAGTATTTCTGGGATGACAATTCTCCGGAGTAGTATGTGGTTTGAAGATCAGGACTTTTAATGGAAAAATACCAGGTTTCAGGTGAGACCACGACTGCGATTTTTGGGCCTGCCGGATAGAATCCAAGCTGATTGAGCCTGATGTTTTCCACACTCGAGCCCTCTGCATGAGAAAGCAGGGCAATGGAGATGATAATCGACAAAGAATGCATAAAACGCTTAAGTTGAAGACAAATCATGGCAAATCCATAATTAAAGTGATTATTTCCGTTTTTAAAAAAGATACTCCAAAAAAGACAATCTACGAGTGATTATACAATTAAAACAAGAAACAAGTCTTATAATTGATTTCGTTTGAAGTAATGAACACAAAGTACGGTTTTCATAGATGAAGTGGCAAGAATACTGTTCCGGGTAAAGAGGCTAAGATAATATACTCTGGTTATCAGACGTAATCTTTATAAACAAAATAAAGCAGACATAAAGGTAAAAAATGAAATTATTCAATCCGAAAACATATAAAAAAATTCAGAGAGCAAGATCTATTCTTCTCTCACGGGCACGGGAGCGCCATGGAAATATCCAGCCGTGCGGAAGCTGGGATAAGAGTTTTACAATCGAGGGCAATACACTTCTTTTCTGGTATATTACTCCTGGTGACCAAAGCACACACCTGGTTACTGAAAAACTGGATAAAGTGGATTAACAAGCGTTTGTAAAAAACCTGGCAGTCAGATCACTTTCTTTATTTCACTTAATTCTTCGGGAGACAGATGAGTAAGATTTTCTTCTGATGGAAAGATCCTCTTTTCTACATCTTCACGGTAATTTTTAATCGCTTGCAAAGCAAGATTTCTGAAATCCATATATTTTTTCGCATGACGGAACGTACGATCCCCTGTTCCAAGAATATCGTTTAAAACCAGTACCTGCCCGTCACAGGAAACTCCGCTCCCTATTCCGATTACCGGAATTCTGAGTCTCGATGAGATGATCGCAGAAATCTCATCTGGAATCTTCTCAACAATCAGAAGCACTGCTCCTGCTGCTTCCAGTACTGAGGCGCTCTCTATCAGTTCAAGGGCCTGATTTTTTTCTTTTCCATAGGTTTTGGCTTTCGTGCCATGGATCTGAGGATTGTAACCGATATGTGCACACACTTCGATTCCCTTTTCAGCAAGGCAGGAGATCACATTTTTCCTATCGCTCCACCCTTCGACCTTGACACAATCAGCTCCTTTTTCGATCATCAACTCCGCATTTCTGTACGCTGTAAAGGGATCATCAGCAGACCCGAAAGGCATATCCACTATCAGGTAGGCATCCTTAACCCCACGCCTTACGGCAGCAAGGTGATGCAGCATGTCATCCATGGTCACTTCTTTTTCACTTTCGTAACCCAGGATGTTGGTGCCCACGCTGTCCCCTACAAGCACACAATCTACCCCGGCTTCATCCTCGAGCTGAGCAGACGGGAAATCGTAAGCAGTCAACATGGTGATCGGTGTCTTGTTTTTTTTGCTATGTAGAAATTCGATTGTCTTTTTCATCCCTTTATCCTCCATCTGTACTTTAAAATAATAATAGGGGGTATCGGTTTTGATTCCTTATTTCCCTTTTTAAGAGTATTCATAAAGCAGCACCTCCGGTAATTATACTCAATCATCGTTACTTTACTTCCCTCATGCCGGAAATATTTTATTTTAAACTGATTTGACCGTTCATTTTTAAAATTCAGATAATTGATCATTACAGAAGGGATTTAATGATGAATAATGAGACACTGCTTCAGAAAGCCAGGGAATATATCTCATCAGAGCAGGATTCTTTTTTCAGTTCACAAGTAGCTCAACTGGTTGAAAAACAAGACTTTACAGAGCTTAGTGACCGTTTCTACACTGATCTTGAATTCGGTACTGGCGGTCTAAGAGGAGTAATTGGCGGAGGATACAACCGGATGAACCCTCTGGTTGTCAGAAGATCCACACAGGGACTGGCCAACTATATCCGTAAAGCCTTTCCCGGAAAAGAAAACTCCGCTGTTATCGCTTACGATTCCAGAAATTTTTCCGATGTATTCGCTCTGGAAGCAGCTCTTGTGTTATGTGCCAATGGAATCAAAACCTATCTCTTTACAGGCATCCGTCCCACTCCTGAGTTGTCCTTCGCAGTAAGAAAACTGGGAGCGTCAACCGGAATAGTGGTAACAGCCAGCCATAATCCCCCGGAATACAATGGATATAAAGTTTACTGGAGCGACGGCGCCCAGGTTGTTTCTCCTCATGACAAGGGAATAATCAATGAGGTTCGGGCGGTATCAGGGCCTATTCCCTTTATCACAAAAGAAGAAGCCATAAAAACCGGTATTCTGGTGATGATTGACAAGGAGATCGATGAGCCCTTCATAAGCATGGTCAAGAATTGTTCCCTCAGGCCGGAATTGATCAGAGAAAAAGGAAAAGATCTTAAAGTAGTTTTCACTCCTCTTAATGGAACAGGTGCGATCCCTGTCGAGAGGGCACTGAGTGAGATGGGGATAAAAGTCACTTTCGTACCTGAACAGAAGGATCCCGATGGAAATTTCCCCACAGTGAAATATCCAAACCCTGAAGAAGCCTCAGCTATGAAACTGGCACTTGAACTGGGTGAAAAAGAAGGGGCAGATCTGGTGATGGGTACAGATCCTGATGCAGACCGTCTCGGAATAGCTGCTCCTGACAATGGAGTTTTCCGTCTTATCACCGGTAACCAGCTCGGAGTGCTCCTTGCAGACTACATCTTCAGTTCCAGTAAAGAACTTGGAAAGATGCCATCCAGACCGGCTTTCATAAAATCAATTGTCACATCAGAACTTCAGTCTATTATCGCAGAGAGCTATGGCGCTGCTTCCTTTGATACTCTTACCGGGTTTAAATGGATCGCAGGAAAGATACGGGATTTTGAGACAGGGCCGGAGAAGTATGACTTCGTTTTCGGTGATGAAGAGAGTTACGGATTTCTGGTAAACAAAGACGTTCGGGACAAGGATGCAGTCTCGGCAGCAACCATGACAGCAGAGATGGCCCTTTATCACAAGAGCCAAGGTAGAAGCCTCTGGGATCAGTTGAGGAAGATCTGGGAAAAATACGGGTACTTTCAGGAAACGCTCATCTCCAGAGTTTTCAAGGGAGAAGCAGGGCTTCGTACGATGAACAGCATGATGGAGAAGATCCGCAGCAATCCTCCCTCAACCTTCGCCGGCCAGAAAGTAACTGTCATGAAGGATTACCTGGATGGAACCAGTTTTTATACTGATGAGAACAGCAAACGTAAAGATATCGATTTACCGTCATCAAATGTAATCCAGTTAATTCTTGCAGATAGCAGCATTGTCACTGCCCGCCCATCAGGAACCGAGCCCAAGATAAAATTCTACGCTTCCTGCAGAAGCAACCCCGGGGAGCCGCTGGAGAAGGCGATGGAGTCTGTAAAGGGCAAAATCGATGCTATAAGCGAGGCACTCAACAGTCTGTTTGGATGATTTTTCATATCAATTTGTGAAAAGGGACCCGATTCTTGCAGAAAAGGGTCCTTTTTTTGTTTGGAATCCAAGGGACGGAATCCAAGGGACGGACTATCTTTTTACTTTTAGGTTTTAGAGATTCTCTCTCCAGCTCCGATAAAAAACCACTTTCTGGAATAATTTTTGCTTTCATACCTGCTACATGGCAAACAGATTTTCCGCTTCATTTTCACTGATACTGAGTATTCCTGGAAATGTCTTTTCCTCACTGATCCACCTTCTGACAAAACCTGTTGCCTTTTTCGGGCTGGTGTTTTATCCATCCACCTGGGTATTGATCTCCATGCAGCTAATCCTGATAGTGAAATCTTTCTTATCAAAAAGCAGCGAACCCCCTCTTTTTCCTTCAGGCCTGCTTCTTTCCATGCTTCTACCTCTGCTGCTGATTCAGGCGGTAAAAAATCTTCTACATTTTATCTCTATTGCCGGAAACGTTTTGACTGTTTTTCTCTGCCTTTTTTACTTTCTTCTTACACTTTTCTTTGTCACAGAGGATGCTCCTTTTGATTACTCACTCCTGCATCTAAATGCCGATCTTCTGTCTTATAAACAATCCTGGATACTTCTTTTCGAACGGTTAAACATCTACTCCTACATCGTTTTTATTTTCTATTCCTTTCTTTTTCTGGTGATGATCAGAACACATCTGAAGAAAAAAGGACACAGGGCCAGGTCTAAGTATTCTTTGTTAAGCGGCACAGTCTGCCTTGCGCTTTACTCTCTGCTTATCAACACACCATTACAGAATATGGATCAGTTTTATACCCTGTATCATTCATATAAGGAATACTCGTTTCAACAGAAGGCTATAAAACAGGCAGAAAGCCTTCTCGATAAACCTTTTCCCTATGTACATATACCGGATTCCTCCTTAGCCGTAAGTATTGATAGTAAAGATTTACCTCATATTTTTCTAGTCTGTCTTGAATCATGTAACGGTACTCTGATTGAAAAAAGAACCGGGAGAGGAGACGAGATTACTCCCTTTTTCAACAGTTTAATATCTCAAGGGGTTTATGCAGAACATTTTTACGGAAATTCAGTGCAGACCGCGCGGGGATTTTTTGCCCTGCTTACAGGGAATCTCCCTGGATTCCGTAAAAAAGAGTTTACATCAATGACCAATCTTAACATCAGAAGTCTGCCTGCGATTCTCTCCGAGTATGGTTATCGCTCATATTTTATCAAGGCTTACCACGATCTCAATTACGACAATACCGGTGAATTCATGAAAAAAGCAGGATTTCACAATGTGTGGTCTATGACAGAGGATATTCTTGATAGTAAAGAGAAAGAAAACCGCTGGGGATGGGGGCTTCAGGATGATTACTTCTACCGGAAAATTTTCAGGATGCTCGATAAGGAATGGGAAGAGAACAGCTCAGAACAAAAGAGAAGGCCGTTGTTTGTGACTACTCTTAATGTGTCAAACCACATGATGTTCAACAGCATGCCCGCAAATCAGAAATATCTTTATCCTGATGCCGGTCCTGAGGACTATGCAAAGAATTTCCGTAATTCCATGTTTCTGTCCGATTCCTGCTTAAGAGAATTTTTTGTACAGCTTGATAAAAGGGAGTGGCTCAGAAACTCAATTATTGTGATTGTAGGTGATCACGGTTTCCCATCGGGCGAGCACACAACCAAAAATGAAAAGGGTGCATGGGAGGAAAATTTCAGAACCCCGATTCTTTTCCTCTGGAGAGGACATCTAAAACCACTGCGTCTCTCAGGCCGCGCTTATTCCCAGATAGATCTTATGCCAACTCTTTTTGATCTGCTCGATCTCAACCCCGCGCATCATTCAGTCGGAAAATCGGTTTTTGATCCTGGAGAACGTGAACCGGTTCTTCTTACACAGCCCTATGACGGGATCTACCTGGTAAGCGTGGACTATCCCTTCAAGATGGTCAAGAGACTCAGGGGTAATTTTCGTGCAATTTACAACCTATCAATTGACCCTGGAGAAAAGCACAATCTTATAAATCAGGATTCTCTCAGGCCGGTAGTGATAAAGCTGCAGGAGAGTCTCATGAAGATAATGATGAATCAGGTGCTATTAGAGAGTAACCGGATATGGCCGGGGAGTTACAATTGATTATCTCCAGGAGCCGGGGAAAAAAGTGTCAAGTATCATTTCGGCTTTTTCCCGTTCATTTTTATTTACCTTAATGCGGATTTCCTTTACATCCCTCATATCGAGAAAATCACTGCTGTTACCGACCACAAAACTGTTTATGTTGTTGGACTCCAGAATTTCCTGAGCCAGATCCGCCTGACGCAGGTCCTTGAAATTTCCCAGTTCGACAAGCTCCTGTTGATCCATAACTGTAATCTTTCTTTTACCTGGTTGGTAATCCCGGAGAGACAGTTGCGATATCGGAGGCAAGAAACCTCTCCATAATAAGGATAACATCTCCGGATTTATTCTCATCGGCCCTGCTCCAGAAAAGAAGAGCTCCCTCCGAGACACCATCAATATATTTCCGGGCAATCTCCGCAGGCAGACCAAATTCTTTCAGAGCTGATTCCAATCCCTTTACCGGCTGCTCTACTGCCACACCCACCATCGTAGTTGCAACTGTACCTGCCACATAGATTCTCCCGGTATCGCTGACATTTACCGGCTGCTGACCTCCGAAAAGTCTCTTTAATCCCCTTATTTTTTCCTGCTCGGTTCCTTTCTGATAGGAGAGATCGTTGCTCTGGATTTTAAGATACTCCTTTGCCATCGCCTCCTGAACAATGCAGTTCATCTCTTCTTCGTTGAAACCTGCCTGAAGGAGGTTTTCGATAGCTTTTTTAGCGTAATCGATTTCCGGGAACAAACAGAATATGATTCTCATGGGGAGCCTCTTTTTGTGTGATTCTTTTATAAGTAGAGAGCTAAGGGTGTGCCAGTTGGGAGGTGGGAGATTCACCTTGGTGCATAGACACCGGATTTGTTCACAAGGATGGGAGATGCCTGGTCATTTT
>DAOTAZ010000034.1:0-15833 GCA_035382965.1 Chitinispirillaceae bacterium
TTGACTGTCCTTTGTGAGACTCTGCGTAAGAGAATGCATAACGGGCGTGCTGGAGACAGAGATCAGCATATTCAGAGTCGTATTTTCTGTAAATCCTGGACATTACGGAAAGGGTCGCAGATGCCAGTGCCGGCATCGCCCCATCGTTGGGATTTTTTGTAACTGGTCTGGGTTCTCCACCCTCCTCTACCGGAAGAGTAGACATCTTACCTGCAGTCACCCACTGCTTATGATCAAAATCACCATTGCCCTTCTGTGAATAAAACGTACTGGAGTTGGGAGTAGCTTTAATTATCCAGTCAGTGGCGTATTTGAGCTCCTCGAGCAGATCGGGAATACCATTAGGAGTACCGCCGGATATATCCCAGTTTCCACTCTCCATGTAATCTGAATAATCACGACCGTTATAGAGATCATGAAATCCGGTGGGAAATGATTCATAAGCTTTAGCCAGAACATAGGCGGAGTAAAAGAAGGTTTGTCCGAAGAGTACATGATCGCCGCAGTCAAACCATCCCCCTTCCAGGTTGCAGGATCCATCCGCATCCCTTGTAAAACTGGTTCTGTATTCGGGGTTTGGGTGTTCCATGATAAGCCAGTTGGGTCCGATACCGGAGCGCTGGGCACCGTAGAAGCGGGTAGTCATCCAGAGGGCTTTTTTGTAATCTTCCGGGGAAAAATCGCCCGCAGCAAAAAGCGGGGAAGAAAAGAGGAGGGATGATAAACAGAGTGCTGAAAAGAACCTTGGACCCATGGATTCTCCTTTAGCGCTTAAACTTGGTATCACATATTTCCGGCTATAAGATACATAGTACCTGAAAAACTGTCGAGGGTTTTTTATTTCTGGGAAACACTTTCCCATTACATTACTATTCTGTTCGGGGTCGGTATCGGTATCGGAATTAGAATCGATCCATTATCGCAACCAGCGTCGATCGCGGCCCGTTCGTCGTCGTTCCTCCCTGGTATGTCGCTTGTATTCCTGCCCGTGATGGTCTTATTACATGAATAATGATTCGTTACCTTCAACAGTGGTTTTAGGGGCCCGTAACACGGCCCCTACAATTTTCTAATACTTTAATATTCAATATCCAAACAGAGTCCCGTTTTCACTTACCGCATACACCGATTTTTTATCTGCCGCAACGATAATCTCCCTTATCGGCAATTCGTTTCCGTTGCGGTCCTTAAAAACTTCCTTATTGCATCTTGTAAAGCAATCGTTGGTGAAATAGACCGTCCCTGAGGGATCGATTATCCAGCCGCATCTGGAATCGAGCATGAAAATGCGGTTTGGTATCACCGGCAATTGCACTCTGGTAAGACTGATACTTTTTTCAAGGCCGTTTGTGCACATGTAAAGCCCATTGATTCCGGCAGTACTGTCGATCATGTAAAGGGTATCTCCGTTGTCCTTGTCAGACTCTATCTCAAACCCAAAGCGCATAGAACTTACTCTTTCCCAGTAATAGGAAGACGATGGGCTTTTCCGATAACAACCGCTGTCGGTTGCTGCAAAAATAATCCCTCTGCCCGCCACCTCCAGGTCTCTTACGACAGGTCCATATTTGCCTTTTGCTGTGTCACAGTCAAAACTGATGCAGGGGATAAGCCTCATCAGGTCACCATCATAGAACAACTGGTATTTACCTCTGAAACCGCCAAAATACACCCCCTCATTTATGGGGTCAACCACATATGAACTTATAGTCATCCCCCCTTCAAAGAAATTAATCGTATCTTTGATATTTGTATCATAAGCAGTGGAATAGGACCATCCCTTATAGTTCCCGCACAGGTAAATTCTGCCATTTGCAAGTGGAACAGCGATACTGGGATTGTAGAAACTCTCACCGAATTTGAATTCCGGATTCGCCGGAAATGTCTTCCCTCCATCTTCAGACCTGTACATCACTACCCCTCCATACTGATACATATAATAAACCACTGTTGAATCCAGTGCAGTTACCAGGTCGTTTACTTTATTCAGCCCGTCACATCTGTATTCCCAGACATGAGCAGAAATTTCCGGCCTACATCTATACTCAACCGAATCCTCACCATCACTGACTCTCAGCAGAATATCCAGTATATCGCCTTCGGTAAACCTGCTCCGATCGATAAACCAGCTCAATTTTTTTGATTTACCATCATAACTTATTCCCTTCGGAGAATTGATCAGCTTTACTGTCACACTATCGCTGTCCGGATCATCAGTATGAACAGTAAACCAGCCGCTCCTGCCTGTCTGCAATGCCTCTGATGGGAGGTCTTTAAGTGATGGCTTTCTGTTGGTGTTCCTGACCTCAATACTTATGGCAGATTCAACAGTGTTGATCGAATCCGTAAGACTGAGTAACAGAACAAGATTCAGGGTGCTGTTTTGTTTAACAACACTATAATCGGGATCAAATACCAGGTAACTCTTTCCATCCTCCTCCACTAAATCTATCCAGGCAGGTTGAGGGTCAGGAGCTTTAATGGAAATTTTTGGCTTTTCTCCCTCCGGATCCTCTGCCAGAAGCGCGATTTTCCTCTCTGTTCCCTCTGATATCAAAAGACTTTCGGGCAGGGAGATGAATGCAGGAGGCAGATTGGAATCAGCTACGGAGATTACTATCTGCAACAGTGATGAATCGGGGGGATCATGACTGTCTATTACATAAACCGAGCAGATGACACTTCCATTGTCATTTATGCCCGGAACCCAGAACCACGATGAGTCCGATTTGTTAATTTTTCCCATGGAAGCTCTGAATGTGACATCATCTCCATCGGGATCACCCTTAAAGACACTTGAAAGAGAGTACCTGAGAGTATCAAGCTCTTTTCCTTCAATAGTAACCTTAGACTTTTTCCAGAGCGGTGCGGCATTGGAATCCCTGACTGTGATAAAGAAAGGAAAGCTGTCACACAATGGCTTTTCATCACCATTACAGGCGATACAGAAAAGCGGTCCGATTGTAAGTTTTTTTGAACCGCCGGTAAAATCAAACGATGGGGTCCAGATAAATCTTCTCTCCAGGCTGTCATAATCAAATTCACACCCATCGATATTATCGGGACACAGAATTTTCACACTGGCAAAATCACTGCTGTCAGGATTCTGCACCTCCACCTCTACAAGAAGCTCTTCCCCCTCTTTTGCTTCAAGGGTATCTCTTTTTTCTTCCAGACCTCTTATGCTGATTTCAGGAGGCAGTCTGGTATCAGCTACAGAGATTATTATCTGCAGCAGTGATGAATCCGGTGGATCATGGCTGTCTATTACATAAACTGAACAGATAACACTTCCGTTGTCATTAATGCCAGGGACCCAGATCCACGACGAGTCCGATTTGTTAATTTTTCCAATAGAGGCTCCGAAAGTGACCTTGTCTCCATCAGGATCACCCTTAAATACATCAGAAAGTGAGTACCTCAGGGTATCCAGCTCTTTTCCCTCAAGAAAAACCCTGGTTTTATTCCAGAGAGGGGCAGCATTGGAATCACTGACAGAAATAAAGAAAGGGAAACTGTCACATAATGGTTCTTCATCATCATTGCAGGCGATACAGAGAAGCGGTCCGATTGTAAGTTTTTTTGAACCATCGGTAAAATCGAACGATGGGGTCCAGGTGAATCTTCTCTCCAGACTGTCTGAATCAAATTCACACCCATAGATATTATCAGGACACAGAATTTTCACACTGACAATATCACTGCTGTCAGGTCTTAGCACCTCCACCTCTACAAGAAGCTCTTCCCCCTCTTTTGCTTTCAGGGTATCACTTTTCTCTTCCAGACCACTTATGCTGATTTCAGGAGGTTGATTGCCTAGTATCAGAATTGTTGCGGTTTTCCTTAAATCAGGAGCCCCATCCCTGAACACAATCATCTCTACTCCCCTCTCCCCCGCATCCTTAAATTCAAGTGATATCTCTATTTTCGATTTCAGTTGCTTGCTTTCTGATATGATGATTGTGGTTTCAGGAAGACTGTTTCTGGTTATCTTAATTGCGAGTGAGTCCAGAAATTCCGGAATGAGGGGAGTAATCTCCAGAACCAGGGTTTTTCCGGTAGAATCTGCTACCGTGGAACCGTTTTCTCCGGATGAGTTTACAATTGTAATATCCGCGCCTGAATTTGCCGGACTATTGAAAGGGTCCACAGGTGAATCACAAAAAATGAAAGAGAAAAATGGAAAGAGAAAAGCAGAAAAAAGTAGCCGTCTCATACACTTCTCCAGTTCTGTTGAAAGTTAAGCGGAAATTTTTGAATAAATGCGATAAAAAAAATGGGAGAGTAAAGCAAAGGAGAAATATAAGATTGAGCAATGAAGTAAACAAGAGGTAAATTTTCTTGCCTGATATTTACAAAATTTTCACAGATCGGGAAAGCTCATCCGTTTCTCAGTCTTTTCCTGCCTCACAGTATTTAGCCTCTTTGATATCTGTGTCGTTTAAAGAGCTTGAAAAGTGCATTACACAATAGGGGTCGGGGCAGTGTGGAAGTCCCCAGGTGTGGCCGATCTCATGCATGGCCTCCTTCAGGAGTCTTTCTCTTAAGAGGCCTGGGTTTTCCGGAAGGCCATAGAAGGATTGCCTGAGCCGTTTTGTGGCAACGATAGCTTCATGGCCCTTGAGGACAGCTTGTCCGAAGATAAAACTGAGGTTGCCGGTATAGCAGTCCTGATCGATCAATCCCAGAAGGGTTCCTCCGATTGAGTGCCGCTTTTCCCTCAGGAAAGCAAGGAGAGCATCCCCGAAATACTGTTCCCTGCGCCTTTCAAAGGCAAATCCGGGATTGTCCTGAAGAGGTCCTGCGGAGACTTTCACACCGATTCTGGATGGAAGTTCAGCCGTGAGCCACTGAATAAGTTCCTCATCAAAGGGCTTGAATGGAATAAGAGTGACCGGAGATTTGATTATAGTACTGCCCATGCGTTCTCCTTTCACACAACCTTTAGCAAAGAGTCTGCCGTGAAAACCGATTTATGGATTTTTTTTTGCAGGTAAAAAGAACAGGGTGTCTTTTTACCTGGAAATTTTCGGCGGCATCAATGGAAGCCCGGTTTTACCGGGCTTGATTTGGCTAGAGGCTGCATTTATGCCGCCGAAATAATGCCGCCGGAAATAGTCAAAAAATCACTGGGAACAGAGGTAAGCAGATGGAGAGATCAGGGCACAGGATCAGAAGAAGCGGATTTCTGCAAAGCGAGATAGAGGCTGCCTTTACAGAGTTGATCCACACACGGTGGAGTGTTGTGGAACCATCATGGAATCCGGCTATCGACATCTATGATATCGGGGAAGCTTTTGTGGTGGTGGTGGATCTCCCTGGAATAAGCCGTACTGATGTACAGATGGTTATTCATGAAAATTCGGTTACTTTCTGCGGCACACGGCAGACAATGTTCTCTGTCAGCAAGGGACGAAGCCTGGTTACAGAAAGGGCCAGGGGACGATTCTGCCGTACAGTCAAGCTTCCCGGTCCCGTTGATCCCGACAGCGCAGAGGCCAGTTTCCAAGATGGTGTTTACAGAATAGAACTTCCCAAGAAAAAGCTCCTGAAAAGCGGGGGGAAAAGATGACAGATTTTCAGAAAAGATTTGAACTCAGTCCGCAGGACGCGGAACCATCGATACAGTACAGCAGGCTTGACTTCAGCAGCACCGATGAGCTGGAGCCTCTGGATGAGATAGTGGGGCAGCCAAGGGCTGTGAGGGCGTTGGAGCTTGGACTCGGAATAGATGCCTCCGGGTACAATATCTATATGTCAGGGATGAGTGGTATGGGGAAGAAGGCGATGGTGAAAAAGCTTCTCTCGGACAAGGCTGAGAAAAGCCCTGTCCCCCCGGACTGGATCTATGTCAATAATTTCAAGCAGGAGGACCGCCCCCTGGCCATCTCCATCGAACCCGGAAAGGGAAAAGAGCTGAAGAAGGATATGGAGGAGCTGGTGTCAAGGCTCAAAGAGGATGTTCCCAGGGCCTTTCAACAGGAGGATTTCAGTAAAGAGAAGATGCGTCTCACAGAACAGTACGAAAACATGGGCAAGGAGGCTTTCGAAAAACTGGACCGTCTGGCCATGGAAAAAAATCTCTTCCTGCAGGAAACCCCTGATGGACGTATTGTGCTTATACCCAAAAAGGGTGATCGTCCCATGAGCGCCGAGGAATTCGAGGCACTCTCTCAGGAGGAAAAAGATGCCCTGTCCAATGATCAGCAGGATGTAAGCAGGATGGTGGCTGAGGTGATTAACCGCCAGAGTGAGATCGGACAGAAGCTCAGAGATGAAGTTCGCAGGATTGAGCGTGACTTCGCCTCCCGCCTGATCAGTCCGGCAATCGATGAGATAATCAACAAGTACCAAAATGAAAAGCTTCAGAAATGGCTCGCAAGTGTAAAGGAACACATGATAGAGAACCTCAACCGGTTCCGCACCCGCGAATCTGGTCAGCAGCAGGCTCTGGCATCGCTTATAGGCGCTGTTCCCCCCGATGATTCTTTCAGTGATTACGCTATCAACGTTGTTGTTGATAACAGCGAACTAAAGGGGGCCCCTGTAATAATCGAGGAATCACCCAACTACAAGAATCTCTTCGGGACTATCACCGGAACTTTCGACCGCACAGGCCGTCTCTTTACAAGCTTTCTGCAGATCAAATCCGGAAGCATACTGCGGGCAAACGGAGGTTATCTGGTTTTTAATCTCATGGAGGCGCTGTTAGAGCCTCTTGTCTGGAAAGAACTGAAAAGTACACTGAAGAGCGGTGAACTGGAGTACCACATATACGATCCTTTCGGTGTCTTCTCCACCTCATCGCTGCGTCCCGAGCCCATTCAGATAAAGGTCAAGCTTGTTGTGGTTGGAACACCACTTGTCTATCACCTGCTTCAGCTTTACGATGAAGATTTTCCGGAACTCTTTAAGGTAAAGGCGGAGTTCGCACCCGAACTGGATCAGATCAGTAACCCTGAGCTTCTGATCGGCCGTTTCGTTCAATCACAGAGAAAAAAGCACTCCACACTCTCCTTTGATCCCCATGCTGTAGCTGAGATTGTCAAAATCGGAGCAAGGCTGGCCGGAGAAAAGGAAAAAATCACCTCAGAACTGAGCCGGGTCGCTGATATCATCCGTGAATCAGATTTCTGGGCCCGGAAAGAGTCTGCTCAGATGGTAGGTGTTGAGCATGTAAGAAAGGCAGTGGAGGAGAAGATCTACCGCTCCAATCTGATCGCGGAGAAGATGCGGGAGTTAATCGCCAATGGAACACTGCTTATAGATGTTGATGGTTTAAGAATTGGGCAGGTAAATGGTCTCAGTGTAATTCAACTAGGAGATTACGCTTTTGGAAGACCATCCAGGATAACAGCCAGTGTAGGTGTGGGAGCAGCAGGAATCATAAATATCGAACGGGAAAGTCATCTCAGCGGCAGCAGTTTTGACAAGGCGATTCTTATTCTGGAAGGCTACATGAGAAACAAATATGCCTCAAAGCACCCCTTGTCACTTTCTGCCAGCCTGGCGATGGAGCAGAGTTATGGTTTGATAGAGGGAGACAGCGCGACAGTAGCGGAACTGGTCTGCCTTCTCAGCGCCTTTGCCGGCATCCCGCTTCGTCAGGACATCGCCATTACCGGTTCTGTCAACCAGTGGGGGCAGATTCAGGCTGTGGGAGGAGTTACTCAGAAGGTAGAGGGGTTCTATGAGGTTTGTAAACAGATAGGACTCACAGGTAACCAGGGTGTGTGTATCCCCCGGTCCAATGTAAGGCATCTGGTGCTGAGACATGAGATTCTCGATGCCATGCGTGACGGCAGATTTCATATCTGGGCAGTAAAGGATGTCGATGAGGCGATCGAGCTTTTGACAGAAACGCCTGCTGGAAATATTGACAAGCAGGATACTTTTCACTGGCGGGTCGATCAGAGACTACTCGAAATGCTTGACATTGTTAAACAGCAGAAGGCTGTCTCTATTGAACGGGAATATCCCGCATGGAGAATGCCCTCTGAAGGATCACGTGACCCCCGTCCCCGCTTCCCGGGAGAGGAGAAATGTTAGAGGGTCTTCCGGATTCCTGTTTTGCAGGAATGATGCTTAAAGGCGAAGATTATGTAAGGAATCAATTTAACCCAGGGTATCATGCCTGTGAAAACAGGCATCCGGTTATCAAAGGACAGAGGTCAGGATATCAGCGCGAAATTTCCTCAACCCACTTGCGCAACTGCTCCATATACCTTACAAGGTCCTCTATTCTGTAGCGTGCGTTGATACCGCTGGGGTTTGGAAGAACCCATACTGGAGTATCCCCCAGCTTTTCCTCCTGAAGCCCCAACCCGGCATTTGGGTTGTGAAAAGCGCTTCTATATGCCCCCAGGCCCAGAATCGCCACAGCTTTGGGTTTATACCTTTTTACCTTCTCTGCCAGTCTCCGTCCCCCCTCTTCCAGTTCTTCTCTGCTTATTTCATCGGCACTGGCTGTTGCCCTGGCAACGATATTGGTGATTCCCAGTTTTGATGAAAGGAGGAGGTTTTCCTCTGATGGATGATAGAGGCGAGGGGTGAAGCCGGAGCGATAAAGAGCGGGCCAGAACCGGTTTCCCGGGCGTGCGAAATGATGATTTACTGCTGCGGAGTAGAGGCCCGGGTTTATTCCGCAGAAAAGGACTTTGAGACCGGGAGCGATTATATCACTGACCGTTTTGTTTCTGGCTTCAAGCAGTTGCTTTCTGTCAGGAGTGGTTTTCATGATGAATTCTCCTTTAAAGGCGCACTTTTCCGGTAGCCTATTTGCTTCAATATAAAAGAAGGAGGAACTTTGACTATGGAAGACAGTTATGAGAATGGAGATGAGATTGAGCCTGCGACAATTCTTGAGGTTATAAGGGGAGGAATATCTGCGGAGGGGTATGAGGAGGTTATTCTTGTTACTCCCCGGGGAGAGATAAAGACCCGCTTTTACTCCCTTGCGGAAACAAAGATAGCATCTATAATGGTCGGAGGTGCAGGAGGGGATTTTGATACACCGGCGAGGGGTCTTTACCACAGGCTGGGAGCGGATCTTCTTGACGAAGGTTTTTCCAGTTTACGAATACAGTTCCGTAATTCTCATAACTTCGATGATTCAGTTTACGATGTGGCAGCGGGGATTGCGTTTCTTCGCTCTCTGAGTATCGACTCCATAGGGCTGATCGGCCATTCTTTCGGGGGAGCGGTAGTGATCAGGGCTGCATCGATGCACACATCCGTGTCAGCCGTTGTCGCGCTCTCATCACAGAGCTATGGTGCCGGATCGGCCTCGGAACTTGGCCCCAGATGTGCACTGTTTCTGATTCACGGGTCGGAGGATACGATAATTCCTCCATCCTCATCCGAGCACATCCTCTCTCTTGCCAAAGAGCCCCGACGGCTGAAAATCTACCGGGGGTCACACAGTCTCGATGAGGTATCGCAGGAGGTTTACGAGGATGTAAAGGACTGGATAATAAGGTGGGTCAGGGACCTGCAGTCCTGAAAGGAGGCAGAGTGAGTTGACAAGTTTGAGCGATTATTGCCGAGGCATGTTGTTTGCTTCTTAAAAGAAAAGAAGATATCCACCCTGAAAAAGGCAAGAGCATGGCAGAGAACCCAACCAGTCCAAGGCAGCCGGAGATGAAGTTTTCTTTCTGGAGATTTCTTGTATGGGGAACTATCCTTACCATCCTGTTTTTCTATATTTTCGGCTCCTTTTCCGTAAAAGAGAGAATTGCCATTCCCTATTCTGTTTTCAAGCAGCAGTTGCGGGATGGTAATGTCAAGGAGGTGGTTTTCAGGGGAAGTGAGATACTGGGAAATTTCGAGGGGAATTATGTCGGTGCCGATTCGATATCTTACGCGTATTTCTCCACAATGATGCCATCGATCGATGATGCGGGGTTGATAGAACTTCTGGAGGAAAACGGGGTCATTATTCATGCGGAGAATGCCGACGGGGCATCGTGGTGGATGAGTTTAATAGTGCTTCTTTTTCCCTGGCTTTTTCTCGTAGGATATTTTGTCTGGGCCGGGAAACGTTTGTCGAGTCAGATGAAAGGCATGCCCGGGAGTGGGATCTTCGGGATCGGCAAGTCGAGGGCAAAACGGTTCCGCAAGGAGATGTCATCTGTTAAGTACGCCGATGTAGCCGGGCTCTCAAATGCCAAACTTGATCTGCAGGAGATTGTCGAATACCTTAAGGATCCGAGGAAATTTACCGCCCTTGGAGCCACAATCCCCAAGGGAGTACTTCTTATGGGTCCTCCGGGAACCGGCAAGACTCTTCTGGCCAGGGCTACTGCGGGTGAAGCGGGAGTGCCTTTTTTCAGCACCAGCGGTTCTGAATTTATAGAGATGTTTGTGGGTGTGGGTGCATCGAGGGTACGAGACATGTTTGAGAACGCAAAAAAAGAGCACCCTGCCATTATTTTCATCGATGAGCTTGACTCGGTGGGAAGAGTGAGAGGAACCGGTCTGGGGGGCAGCCATGATGAAAGGGAGCAGACACTCAATCAGATTCTCACTGAAATGGATGGTTTTGAGGCGCATGAATCGGTGGTGGTAATAGCGGCTACAAACAGGCCCGATGTG
Organism: Chitinispirillaceae bacterium; assembly: GCA_035382965.1. Classification (GTDB taxonomy): domain Bacteria; phylum Fibrobacterota; class Chitinivibrionia; order Chitinivibrionales; family Chitinispirillaceae; genus JAAYIG01. The sequence goes on from DAOTAZ010000034.1 coordinate 10,594, forward strand.
CTCGATCCTGCACTTACCCGCCCCGGACGGTTTGACAGACAGATAACCCTGGATCTGCCTCAGAAAAGCGCCCGTGTGGAGATCCTTAAAATTCATACCCAGAATGTCCCCCTTGACAATTCGGTAAAGATGGAGAATATCGCCGCCCGTACTGTGGGCTTCTCAGGAGCAGATCTCAGGAATCTGGTAAATGAGGCGGCATTGCTTGCGGGGCGTAAAGGAAAATCCAAAGTTGATTTCAGCGATTTCGAGGAAGCCCAGGATAAAATCCTCCTTGGAGCAGAAAGGGAGGATAAACTCAGTGAGCGTGACAGGGAGGTAGTGGCATATCATGAAGCGGGGCATGCACTGATGGCAAAGCTTCTTCCTGAAACCGACCCGCTGCAGAAGGTGACAATCATTGCCAGGGGACGGGCACTGGGCGCAACGGAGCAGATACCAGATGCTGACCGGTCCAATTTCTCCCGTAAATATCTCCTTGCCCGTATAGCTGTGGCCCTGGGCGGACGGGCATCTGAAAAACTGGTTTACGATGAATTGACGAACGGAGCAGCCGAAGACCTCAAGCAGGTCACTCTCATCGCAAGAAAGATGGTTTGTCAATGGGGTATGAGCGACAAACTTGGACCGGCTACATTTAACCAGGCTGAAGAGCATCCTTTCCTTGGAAAAGAGCTCGCCCAGCCCCGCGATTTCAGCGAATATACGGCAAGAATCATCGACGAGGAAGTCCAGCGAATCATCCTTGAGCAGGAAAACCGCGCCCTGGAAATCCTGTCTCAGAATCGTGGCAAACTGGATCTCCTCGCCGCTTCCCTACTGGAACACGAAACCCTGGAACACGACGAGATCGAAAGGATTATTTCTGCGGTTCCGCCGGATACTTCAGCCCTGAACGGTAAAAAGGCCGCCTGATTAACCATTAGGCGGCGGAAAATACCTCGGCAGTTTACGGAAAAGAGATTTATCACCCTTAAGAACAAGCTCCCCTGTTGTAAGGGCCTTCAATGGATCCTTCCTTCTGTGGACTATCTCGGTCCAGACCACACTTGAACAGATAATAGTCAGATCCGGGGAATCATGTGTTGTGTTTCCATGAGTACACTTTCCCCTGTCCAGCTTCAGGTAAAAATCCATCCCTTTGTCAGGAAAGCTGAACTGGATCACACTACGGACATCTCTGGTAATGACAGGATCGAAATTCAGGGCCATTTCACTTATCATAATGCGGATGTCATCTCTGGTCAGCCTTCGAAGTTCCTCCATGTCATATCCTTTGCTTGCATATTCCCAGTAGACATTGGAGTAGTTTTCAAAGACTTTGAGATCAGGAGCAAGCGGCAGATTGACCTCATGCCTGATCGTCTCCCCTATCATCCCCTCTGTGGCAAAAGCTCTTCCGGCTTTCACAAAAGCGGTCTCAATCGTCTTTATTGTTCTGGGTTTGGTATCAACAAACTGGATAAAAAACGATTCAGGACGAATGAGCGCTCCACAGAACTCTATTCCGAAACCCTCAGCATAAAGCCGCAATGATTCAATTGCTCCGGCGCAGTGGCTTGAATCTTTAAGACCACCGGCAAGAATTACTGCCATCTTACGAGGCCCCTTCTCCGGATATCTAAGCTTGTTATGATCTCTGCCGGCATCACTGAGATTTACTCCCGGAGCAAGTAGAGGAAGAGTGCGCTCCAGGAATTTCTTCAGGCTGCTGCTTACAGAGTAAGCATACAGCGGTGAAGCCATCACTATGCGGTCACATTCAAGGAATTTCTGCAGCAATCCGGCTACATCATCTTCCTGGACGCATTTTCCCGGAGTGACTGTCCAGCATTTGAAGCATCCTTTGCAGCTTTCCATGTTGAGACTTGTGAGGTCTATCACCTCCGGATCAACCCCGGCGTCTTTTACTCCCTCGATAAACAACTTTACACAGTGTTCTGTAAAGCCTTCTTTTCTGGGATTCGACTTGAGAATAAGCAGTTTCAATTAAGGTCCTTTATTGCAAGTGTCAAAGTTCCTTTTGCGATCAGATTTCTTCCCGCAGAAGCCTCAACCGTGTAAGACAGAAGAGAACCGAAGGCACGGTCCGAACGGGAAGTCATACGGAGAGTATCACCCGGAGAAGCAGGATGAGTGTATTTCATGTTTGCTGCAGCAAGGAAAAAAATCTCCGGTTTTTCCGATGACTCTATTCCTTTTTCTATTCTTGAAAATCCCCAGAGCAGACCGCTTGTCTGCGCCAGGGCATCGGTGATAAGTACCCCCGGCATAATCGGTGTTCCAGGGAAGTGACCGGCAAAATGTGGTTCGTCAGGACGAATCTCCCTCTCGGCAACAATCAGTTGATCCGGGACGAGTTTTATCACCCGGTCAACAAACAGAAAAGGCGGGCGGTGCGGGAGGATTTTAAGAATCTGATCAAGATCATATTTTGTTTCTTTCATCTTGCTCGCTCCTTGCCGGCTTTGATTTCCCAGACAGTTTCCTTGTCAAGCACTCGTATTTCTTCAGCCATCCTTCTTCTCACCCTTTCTGCGAAGTCTGATGGTCGTTCATTCTTTTCCGGCAGCATCGGGGGCAGACTCCTGACAACAAACTTCATCCTGAAAGGCGGCACGAGGCTTCCAGGCATTTTTGCCATAAACGGGTGATCACAATGTACGATCATGGGTACAACCGGAAAACCGGTTTCCATTGAAAGGCGAAACGCCAGATCCTTGAATGGCAGCATCCGTGCAGAACGGGAGCGAGCACCTTCGGGAAAGATCAGCAGGCGGGAACCACTGTTAAACAGTTCCTTGCATCTATTAATTGCCGCAGCCAGATTAACAACCGATTCCGAGTTTACGCTCACAAAATCCAGGTGTTTGACAAAGAAGGAAAACACAGGCATGCGTGCATAACTTGTCTTCATCAGTACCCCTGTGTTTTTCAGCAGCGGAAGAAGCATGGGGCCATCGAGACGGCTTCTGTGATTAGCTACAAAAATCGCCGGAGAATCCTTTTCCAAGCCTTCAAATGACGGCTCCTCGACTATTTTGTAAATGCGAAGCGAGGGAAGAAATATCCTGGTAAGAAAGAAAAGAAAAAGATTGTTGACAGACTTTGATACCCTGCGCATCAAAGCAGGGTTGAATGACAGCAGCAGAAACAGAGGTGACAGCAGAAAAAAGACAGCACAAGAGAGAAAATAGACAAAATAACCAACTGATGCGGCTATGGTTCTGTGAAGCGGCGGTCTGGAATTCCTTCTGTTTTCCATCTTCTAAAACGGTGAGATTATTTCTCTAAAGTAAGGAAGTCTGGTGTCTTTATCCGAAATTACAGGGTCCTGCACAGGCCAGGTGATTCCTATATCACGATCATCCCACCGTATACCCCTGTCGTGCTTCGATGAATAAGGATTATCAACTTTATACAGAAACTCGGTATCAGGAGTCAGTGTACAGAAACCATGTGCGAAACCTCTGGGAATGTACATCATGAGAAAATTCTCCGCACTCAGTTCATAAGCCAGCCATTTACCGAAAGTCGGTGATTCTCTTCTGAGATCTACTGCCACATCATAGACAGCGCCTCTTATTACCCGAACAAGCTTGGCCTGAGCAAATGGCGGATCCTGGAAGTGAAGACCTCTGAGAACTCCTTTTTTCAAGGACATTGAATGATTGTCCTGAACAAAGTCGGCATCGATTCCGGCTGAATGAAAACTTTCCTTTGACCAGGATTCAAGAAAAAAGCCTCTGTGATCTCTGAAAACTGCGGGCTTGATCAGAAAAAGCCCTTCGAAAGCGGTTTGTATAAACTCCATTGCTGTCCTGACTGCCTGATATACTTTACTATTGCTCTGGATTTGCCGTTACTCCGGAACGGATCACCAGGTCCATAAGATACTTTCCGTAGCTGTTTTTTTCCATCGGGCGAGCCAGTTCAAGGAGCTGGTCAGCCGTGATATACCCCTGCCGAAATGCTATCTCCTCGGGGCTTGAAACCTTCAATCCCTGCCTCGATTGGATCATCTCCACAAACTCCGATGCCTGAAGCATCGATTCATGCGTACCGGTGTCAAGCCAGGCTATTCCCCGCCCCAGCAGCACTGCTTCAAGCTCCCCAAGCTCCAGATAAGCCTTGTTCAGATCTGTTATTTCCAGTTCACCCCTTGGTGAGAATTTAAGAGATGCAGCGATCTCAGGAGCCCGGGAATCATAAAAATAGAGACCAGTCACAGCAAGATTGGATTTGGGAGCTGAGGGTTTCTCTACGAGGCTGCGGACTCTTCCGTCCTTATCCAGTTCGACTACCCCGTATCTGTGGGGATCATTTACCTGATAGGCAAAAATTGTGGCTCCTCCTGGCTGATTTACACCCTGCTTGAGACTGGAGACAAGTCCATGACCCCAGAATATGTTATCACCAAGAATGAGTGCGACCCTGTCATTGCCGATAAAATCACGCCCAATGATCAGAGCCTGTGCCAGTCCTTCAGGCTTTTGCTGCTGGGCGTATTGAAGCGAAATACCCCACTGCGAACCATCCCCCAGAAGCTTCTTGAAACTCCCGGCGTCTTCAGGAGTTGTAATAACAAGGATTTCCCTTATTCCGGCAAGCATCAGAATCGAGAGTGGATAGTAAACCATCGGTTTATCATAAACAGGCATCAACTGCTTACTCACTGCGATGGTTACCGGATATAACCTTGTACCTGATCCGCCTGCCAGAATAATCCCTTTTACCACTGTTTCTCCTTTTTCCGATAGATTTCTAAATATAGTTTATTAATCGACGTTTCAGGGAACAGGTAATGGAATCAGAATTAAATAAAACAATTAAAAAATTCCTGGAGTATGTAGAAAAAGAACGGGGATTTTCCAAACATACTATTGAAGCCTACAACCGGGATCTCCTGCAATTTATTCAATTCCTGAAGGAGAAGAATGTCGCTCTCACAATTGAGGGCGCGATGCGGAAACAGAGCTTCAGGGCTTTTATGTTTCAATTAAGCAACATGGGACAGCGTCCCCGCTCAATTGCCAGAAAAATCGCTGCCCTGAAAAGCTTCTCCAGATTTTGTGTTCGCAAAGGTCTTCTTCAGACCAACCCATCTAAAGTGGTGTCTACACCGAAACTTGATAAACCACTCCCTGTCTTCCTTACCCAGAAACAGACCGAGGAGATAAAAACCCCTTCGGGGAATAAGTTTGAAACCCTGCGAGATTTTACGGTACTGGAGTTTTTTT
>DAOTAZ010000035.1:0-15803 GCA_035382965.1 Chitinispirillaceae bacterium
AAAGCAGATGGCAGAGAATGGAATCGAGCCCATAGACCTGGTTGTGGTCAATCTGTATCCATTTGAGAAGACTGTTCTCAGGAAAGATGTGACTATAGAGGAGGCGATAGAGAATATCGATATCGGGGGGCCGACGATGGTCAGGAGTGCGGCCAAGAACCATGCTTATGTGACAATTGTAGTTGATCCTGGTGATTACAGTCTTATTATAGATGAGATTTCAAAGTTCGGCGGAGTAACATTTGAGAGCCGGAAGTATCTGGCTGTAAAGGCATTTCGCCATACTGCGGATTATGATGCCAATATAGACAAGTACCTCAGTGATGTTTATCTTGGAGAGAAGATACTGCGGATCTCTTATGGAAAAGGTACTTCTCTTCGTTACGGAGAGAACCCGCATCAGAGCGCGGTTTTTTTCAGGGGAAAGAGCCAGGAACCATCTGTAGCCAGTGCACGTCAGTTGCATGGGAAAGAGTTGTCTTTCAACAATATCGTTGACGGTGATGCTGCGTTAGAGGTTATAAAAGAGTTTTCAGATTCTCCCTCGGCGGCCGTAATCAAACATACAAATCCCTGTGGACTGGCAACAGGAAATACACTGGCTCAGGCACTGGAGGCGGCCTGGTCGGGGGATCCGGTCTCTGCTTTTGGCAGCATTATAGCGGTCAACCGTGTTTTGGATAAAGATGCGGCTGAGGTTCTTGCGGGGCGGTTTGTGGAGATGATAATAGCCCCGGATTTTATACCTGACGCACTTCAGTATCTGAAAGAGAAGAGCATGGCTATAAGGCTTCTTGCGGTTGGGGAACTGGCGGGGAGCGAGAAGGAAGAGTACACATTAAAGCATGTTACAGGCGGTCTTTTGTGGCAGGATCGTGATACGGGTGTCAGTGAAAAATGGGAGTCTGTGACTGCTCAGGCATTTCCCCAGGAAAAGGAGATGCTGGGGTGTTTTGCATGGAGAGCCTGCAAGCATGTGAAATCAAATGCTATAGTTCTGGCGCAGGAGTATGCTCAGGGTGTTTACAGAGTTCTGGGTATGGGTGCGGGTCAGCCAAACCGTGTAGATGCGCTCAGGAAGCTTGCTGTTCCCAGGGCTTGTGAGAATCTTGCCCGGGAGTACCAGAGTGCAGGCAAGTCAGTTCCCGGGGATTTAAAGTTTGCTGAATTCGGGGACATGGTTATGGCCTCTGATGCGTTTTTTCCTTTCCCGGATGCGGTTGAGGAAGCGCACGGTGCTGGTATCAGGTATATAGTGCAGCCCGGAGGATCAAAGCGGGACGGGGAAGTGATAGAGGCTTGTGACCGGTTTGGGATGTCCATGGTTTTTACGGGAATGCGGCATTTCCGTCACTAAGTACGGCATTGTTTTTGCAGCATTCTGGGTCGATTTGTTTGAAATCATAAATGGAGTATAAATAATAAAGGAAAATTGGCGTATATGGCAAAACATCTGGTAATAGTGGAGTCGCCTGCGAAGTGTAAGACAATATCCAAGTATCTGGGGAAGGATTTTGCGGTGCGGGCAACGATGGGGCACATAATAGATTTGCCTGAGAAAGAGCTGGGTGTGGACCTGGAGAAGGATTTTCGTCCCAAGTATACAACCTCCAAGGGTAAGCGTCGCATACTTCGTTCTCTCCGTGACGAGGCATCGAAGGTAGAGGATGTTTATCTCGCACCCGACCCTGATCGTGAAGGGGAAGCTATTGCCTGGCATGTAGCTGAGTCTATAAAGAATGAGAACACCAGTGTAAAGAGGGTGATGTTCAATGAGATCACCAGGCGTGCGGTGCTTTCTGCATTTGAGAATCCCAAAGAGATTGACATGAACAAGGTCAATGCTCAGCAGGCACGGCGTATACTTGACCGGATCGTGGGTTATCAGGTTTCCCCGATTCTCTGGGGGACTGTTTTCAGGGGGTTGAGTGCCGGACGGGTGCAGTCTGTTGCCCTTCGTCTGATCTGTGAGCGCGAAGAAGAGATAAAGGCGTTCAAGCAGATGGAGTACTGGTCGATTCATGGAACTTTCGAATATGAGAAATCATCCTTTTCAGCCAAGCTCTTCTCTATTGACGGGAAAAAGGGTGATCAGGAGCACGCGCTTATCCCGGATGAGGCAGCAGCCAAGGCGATTATGGCCCGTCTCAGGGGGGTAGATTACACCATAAAGGATGTGACCAGGTCTGAGAAGGTTCGCAAACCTTATCCGCCGTTTATCACCAGTACCTTGCAGCAGGAAGCGGCCCGGAAACTGGGATTTTCGGCTGCCAAGACAATGATGATAGCGCAGCAGCTCTATGAGGGGTTGGAACTTGGAGAGCTGGGTTCAATGGGGTTAATCACCTACATGCGTACCGATTCGACGCGTATAGCCACGGAGGCTTTGCAGGATGCAGCAAAGGTTATAAAAGTGCTCTTGGGTGACAAGTACCTTCCTGCGGCACCAAGACTATATGGCAAGAACAAGAATGCACAGGACGCGCACGAAGCGATCAGACCATCACAGGTGAATCTCGATTTCTCTCCTGACAGGATGAAACAGTATCTCTCACGGGATCAGCATCGTCTGTACGAACTGATCTGGAAGCGTTTTCTGGCTTCACAGATGGAAAACGCGGTTTTCGATTCTACAAGGGTTGATATAGAGGGTGATGGGTGTGTATTCCGTGCTACAGGCAGTATCATCAAGTTTGATGGGTTTCTTGCTCTTTACGATGAGACAGTGGAAGACAGTTCCGAGTCGGGCGAGAGCCAGAATGAGAGACTTCCGGATCTTTCTGCCCACAAGCCGGTTACTTTGAAGGAATTTCTTGACAAACAACACTTTACGCAGCCGCCTCCCCGTTACACTGAAGCATCGCTGGTGAGGGAGCTTGAGGACAAGGGGATAGGAAGGCCGAGTACTTATGCTCAGATTATCGATACACTGAAGAGGCGAAAGTATGTAAATGTTGAATCGCGCCGGTTTGTGCCATCTGAAGTGGGTATGATGGTCAAGAACATACTTGTAAAGGAGTTCTCCAGTGTTTTTGACGTAGGTTTTACAGCCGACATGGAATCATCGCTGGACAGGGTAGAGGTGGGAAAAGCCGACTGGGTGCAGGTACTCAGGGATTTTTACGGTCCGTTTTCCAGCCGTCTGGCCGATGTACGTCAGAGCATAAAGGATCTGCGGGCGCAGAACCAGGAGGTTACAGAGCGGACATGTCCTGAATGCGGTAAGCATCCACTGGTGATTAAATGGAGCAGAAACGGCAAGTTTCTTGCTTGTCAAGGTTTCCCGGCATGTAAGTATACCGAGCCGCTGGAGAAGATGGATGTTGTCCAGACCGATGAGAAATGTGACAAGTGCGGTGCACCGATGGTGATTCTTACTATAAACGGGAACCGTTTTCTTGGCTGTTCAAAATTTCCTGAATGCAGGAATACGAAGTCTATGTCTACCGGGGTGCGTTGTCCTCAGGAGGGTTGTGATGGGACGATTGTCGAGCGTAAGACACGTCGTGGGAAGATTTTTTATGGCTGCAGTGCTTATCCCGGGTGTACATTTGCGACCTGGGACCGTCCTGTTGACCAGAAGTGTCAGAAATGCGGTTTTCCGATGATGGTCTACAGGGAGACGAAGCGCAAGGGTGCGGTCATGAGATGTATCTCATGTAAAGATGAGATACCGGCAAAGCAGAGCACACCTGAAGTGACTGCAGAAGTTTGAGGAAACCGGGCGATACATTGGGTACAGTTGCCATTATCGGAGCCGGGCTGGCGGGCAGTGAAGCTGCTTTGGTTCTGGCCAGAAACGGCATTTCTGTCGATCTTTTCGAAGCCCGTCCTGAGCGGATGACTCCTGCGCACAAGACCGGGTATCCTGCGGAGTTAGTCTGCTCAAACTCCTTCAAATCCAATCAACTTCCATCGGCACATGGTCTTTTAAAAGCCGAATTGTCGATTCTGGGAAGTCCGGTTCTGGAGGCGGCAAAGAGGTGTGCGATTCCTGGCGGGTCTGCTCTTGTAGTTGACCGTGAGGCTTTTTCCGCTGAGGTGGAAAGGCTTATCAGAGAAGAGCCGGGTATAAGGCTGATTCGTCAGGAACTTAAAGAGCCTCCCTTATCATACCATTGCTGCATAATTGCTGCAGGTCCCCTTGCATCGGAGGATCTTACAAACTGGCTTGCAAAGACTTTCTCCGCATCATCGCTGCATTTCTACGATGCCATAGCTCCGATTGTATCAGCAGATTCACTTGACATGTCGATAGTATTCAGCGCATCGAGGTGGGAAGATGGTGAGGGGGATTATCTCAACTGTCCATTTTCCGAGGGGCAATACCGGTTTTTTTACGATGCCTTAAGGGAAGCAGACAGGGTTATTGCGAGGAGTTTCGAGAATCAGAAATTTTTTGAAGCTTGTCTTCCTATTGAGGTTGCGGCGCAGAGGGGTTTTGAGGCGCTCGCGTTTGGTCCTTTAAGGCCAGTGGGTCTTACAGATCCCCGCACAGGCAAACGTCCTTTTGCAGTGTGTCAATTAAGGAGAGAGAAGCTTTCAGGGGAGAGTTACAATCTGGTAGGGTTTCAGACACGGCTCACTATTCCTGAGCAGAAGCGTGTTTTCCGTTTAATACCCGGGATGGAGAAAGCCGAATTCCTGCGGTTTGGAAGCATTCATCGTAATACCTATCTTGATTCTCCAAAGCTTCTTTGTGAGGATCTGTCTTTCCGAAGCAACAGGTCGCTTTTTCTTGCCGGTCAGATATGCGGCAGTGAGGGGTATACCGAGAGTGTGGCAACCGGGCATCTGGCTGCTGCTGCAGTTGTGGCGAGGATCAGGGGTGAGGCGTTTGTGGTGCCTCCTGCCGGGACTGCGCTTGGTTCTCTGTTGCGACATGTCACCTGTTCTGAGGAGAAAAGCTTTACACCAAGCAATATCCATTTCGGCCTGTTTCCGCCTTTGGATGAAAAGAGGAAGGGGAGGGGTTGGAAGAAGGAGAAGAAAGAGCTTCTTTGTGACAGGGGGGTGAAGGGAATGACTGAATGGAGCCTGAAAACAGGGTTGGTGACGGGCAGGGGGGCTAAAGAGAGCCAGCCAGTGCCTGTTTGATTTCTTCAGGAATTCTTCTTGCTCTTCCATCAGGTCTCATGCATGCCAGTCTGGTATTTCCTTTGACAAGCAATACTCCGGATTCATTTTTTATCGTTGTTTCAAAACCGATTGTTGCCGCAGTGATTTCATTTACAACTGACTGGACGTCCAGAAGATCGTTGTATCGTGCCGGAGCGCGGTATTTGACATTTGCTTCGATTACAGCGAACAGGATATTGTTTTTCTGATATTCGGAAAGATCCACTCCCCGTTCTCTCAGCAGTTCTGTTCTGCTTCGTTCCATGTATTTCAGGTAGTTGGCGTAATATACCACATTTCCGCAGTCGGTGTCTTCGTAGTAGATTCTGATTTTCATTTACTTGACCTCTATGTTGTATTCTTTGATTTTGCGCCAGAGTGTAGAGCGGGAGATACCCAGTTTTCTGGATGCCTCGGTATAGTTAAAGTTGGTCAATATCAGAGTCTGAGAGATGTGCCTTTTTTCCATTTCTGCAAGGGTAAGCACTTCTCCAGAATCGGGACTGGGGTCCTGGGATGGTCCTGAAAGCAGCAGTCTGTTTCGGAACATGGATTCCGGAAGGTCTTTTTCTGTAATTTCGCCACCTTCGGCAAGGACTACTGCGTGTTCCAGGATATTTTCCAGTTCTCTTATATTTCCCGGATAGTCATAGTTGGCAAGGATAGCTTCAGCGGCCTTGGAAACCCGGTTAACGTGTTTGTTAAGGAGCTGGTTGTATCTGTGAACAAAGAGACGGATGAGATTCGGAATAGTCTCTTTTCTCTCGCGTAAAGGGGGCAGATACAGATAGAAAACATTGAGTCGGAAAAAAAGATCTTCCCTGAATTTTCCCTGTTCCATAAGACGGGTGAGATCTTTGTTTGTTGCTGCGATAATCCTTACATCGACCGATCTGCTTGTTGTCTCGCCAATTCTGCGGAATTCTCTTTCCTGGAGGAAGCGCAGGAGTTTGACCTGTGCCTGAGGAGAGAGTTCGCCCACTTCATCGAGAAAAAGTGTTCCCAGATGAGCTTCTTCGACCAGGCCGGGTTTATCCCTGTCGGCTCCGGTGAACGCACCTTTTTTGAAGCCGAAGAGTTCACTTTCGAAAAGTGTATCCGGAACAGCTCCGCAATTCATGGCCACAAATCGCCCATCGAGTCTTTTTGACATGCGGTGGATAATTCTGGAGAAGAATTCTTTTCCGGTTCCGCTTTCTCCGCCAATCAGAATAGTTGAATTTGTGGGGGCGATTTTCATTGCAAATTTAAGAACCTTCTCCATCGATGGTGAACCTGCCATCAGGTCAGAGAGGAACTGTTGTTCAAGCTGGATCTGGTCATCATTTCTCTCAATCCGCAGTGCGAGTTTATCCAGGACGGATTTGAGGTCGGTCATCTTAAATGGTTTTACCAGATAGAATGCGGCGCCATTTCGGAGGGCGTTTGTGGCTTCCTCCAGTTCGTTCATTGTTGTAAAGACCACGATCTCCGCACTGTATCTGGTACGGATATAGCTAACAATATCAAGCTCGATCATGGGCATCTGCTGGATATCTAAAAATACGATTCCGATCTGGGATTGATCGAAGGCCGACAGAGCTTCTGCCTGAGAGCCGGTCTCAATCACATGGAGTCCCTGTAAAGAGAGGTTTTCTCTTATCCTGGCACGGAAAGGGATATCTGATGAGATAACCAGAACAGATTTGTTAATTTTGCCGGTTGTATTTGAGATTATTGACATAGCATTTTTTATGCAGTTGAACTGGAAAAAAGTTTATTTTTACACCAGTTCTGTAATTTAAATAAAATACGTTTTAGAAGCCGTATCTTCAACGGCAGTTACTGAATATGCTTTACAGGTTTTTTTAATGAGATTTTCTTTAGACAGGGTTTCTATCACCCGTGCAAGACTTGTTGAACGGCTCATCGCCATATTTCTTTTACTCATTTTACTGATTACCGCTCTAGGATTCTTTCCCTTTTCACATTCAAAGTTCAGAGATTATCTCAAAAATGCTCTTATTAAAGAAGGAGTGGAGCATTGTTCTGTTGGAAAGGTTGCAATCACGCTTTGGAAGAAAATAGAGATCACGGATATAGAGATTGGAATGTCTGAGAAAGGACAGAGCTATCTTTTTCAGTCCGACAAAATTCAAGTATCCCTTAACCCGTTTCCGGTATTGTTTCAATTAAAGCAGTTGAAAAGAGAATTTGCTGATTTATCCGTGAAAAAGCGGCTTTTATCAGATCCTCTTTCAGTGCTTGAAGAATTAATACGAATAAGAAGCAAGTATAATAACTTTGAAGAGGTAAAGTTTTATCGGGTTGCATTAAAGGTCACCAAGGGGAAAAAGATCGATATTGTAGCAAAGGATTTTTCACTCGAAATTGGATCCAGTGATGAAGGGGCGGGTGTATTAGACTGTTTTTTTGAAGGTGATGAGGTTTATTACAGGAAGAATTTTGTCACCGATATTAAAGGCGTTGTTACGTATGATGGCCGGGTTCGATTAAACAGGTGTAAAGGCAGGGCTTACGGCGGAAAGTTCAGGGTTAGTTCGGTTATAGATCCTGAGAAGAGGTATCTGGAGCAATTTTCTTTTTCAGGATCTGGTCTCAATCTGAAACGGCTTTATCAGGCACAGCAGTTTGGAAGTGGGGAGGTAGGAGGAAAAGCGGATATAGAGATTCGCCTGTGGGGTCATCTTATGGTTGACTCGCTCAGGGGGACTGCAGAGATCAATGTGAGTGATTTATCCACGAGGGGACTTCCCATTCAGGAAGCCTTTTCTTTTTTCCTTTCTGCGCCAGAGTTTTCAGAGCTCCGTTTCAGCAGGTTTAAGGCTGATCTGCAGCTCCAGAGTCCAGGGAAGTTTCTAACCGCAATGAGCGGCAGCGGGGAGATGTTGGATTTGAATGCTGATGGATGGATAAGTCTGGATGGGGAGCTGAACCAGGAGATGCGCGGAGAGATATCAGCTAAAATGGCCAGAAAACTTTCTAATCTTGTAGCAGGTTCTCTTGAATCTACGGAGAGGAGAGGCAAGCTGTTCAAGTGCAGAGTTTATGGCAGCCTTTCCAACCCAAAGATTGAGCTGGACAGAATGATTTTAAAAAGAGCCGTAGGGAATGTTTTTCAGAATATGAGGCAGGGATTTCAGGATTTGTTCAAGAAAAAGTAGATCTTTTTCCTGCCGGAATAGTAGATTGCATTTACCTCGATTTAGATTGTTTCAATACAAAAAAAATGAGGTACTACACAATAAAAAACAGGAGCAGTTATGGAGATAATTATAACTCCGAACTATGAAGAGATGAGTAAGACTGCCGCAAAGATAATAGCGTCTGAAATCAGGCGTAAGCACGATCTGGTTCTTGGGATGGCGACAGTCAGATCACTGCTACAGCACTGCAGCTCCATACACACGTTACTGTTGTGCTGGACGAAGATGCAGCATCCATGCTTACCCGCACTGAATACTATAACTGGGTACGCGATAATAAGCACATGGTTCACAAACTGGTTGACAGGTAGTTTGTTGTAAAAGGAATCCATAGCTCCGGCCATAGGCTATTTTTTCAGATATGTGATCCCGGCAGTTGCATTGGCCTTTATCTTTCAACGGGGTTGTCCTCTATTTATAGTCAAAAAAGGGGCCTGTATGAAAAACAGGATCATGGATACAATTGTAAGCGACTGGCAGAATTCTGAGCATATAAGGACTCTTCAGAGCCTTAAAAGCAGGAAAGGCAGCCGTCTGTTTGGTGACAGGGTGAGGTCGCTTACTCCTGAGGAGATAAAAGTGCTTGTTTCTCAGGGGAACCGGGCTTCGGACTGGAATGAAATCCGTGTATCCGATGGTTTTATCCCTGAGAATATCTATGACAATCTGTTCAGGGGTGCCTGTGTGCTTGGGGTTTTCACAGGAAAGGAAGTAATGGCTTATGAGGGAGCACCGTTTTCATCCGGGATTTACAAAAGTGTAATCTGCAATTCCGAGATAGGAAACGATTGTCTGCTGTTCAGAGCCGGTCTTATATCGAACTGTGTAATCATGGATGGTGCCGCTGTTTATGAGACCGGGAGCCTGCTTTGTTCAGGAAAAAGCGCTTTTGGTAACGGAAGGTCTATATCGGTCGGGATAGAAACCGGCGGCAGGGAAGTAAAGGGGTTTGCGGAACTGACAATTCAGACCGCATCAGCAGTAGCTCTTAACAGAAAAGATTCCGCCCAGCTTGCTCTCTATGATGATTTTGTAGAAGCTTATACAGAAGAGTGCAGTGTTCCCTTCGGTGTTGTTGAGCAGAATGCGGTTATTCGCAATACATCGAAAGTGGAGGATTGTTTTATCGGAAAATCGTGTGTTATTGACGGGGCGACACTGGTTCAGAACAGCACGATCTTGAGCAGTCCTGAAGAGCCGGTGCAGATAAGTCACGGGGCTTTTGTCCGCAACTCGATTCTTCAGTGGGGCAGCGAGGTAACCTCCATGGGAATTGTAGACGATTCAGTGCTTACGGAGCATTCCCATGTAGAGCGTCACGGCAAGGTGACTTCGAGCATAATAGGGCCGAATACCGGAATAGCTGAGGGCGAGGTCACATCATGTCTTCTGGGACCCTTTGTAGGATTCCATCATCAGGCTCTGCTTATAGCAGCAATATGGCCGGAGGGCAAGGGAAATGTGGCCTATGGGGCAAATGTGGGCTCAAATCACACTTCAAAGTCACCGGATCAGGAGATTTGGTGCGGTGAGGGGCTGTTTTTCGGGCTGGGAGTAAATATCAAGTTCCCATGTGATCTCACACGTGCGCCTTACTCCCTTATCGCTACTTCTGTCAATACACTTCCACAACGCATTGAATTTCCGTTCTCTCTGATAAACACGCCTTCATTTCATCCGCCAAATCTGCCTCCTTTGCACAATGAGATTTTCCCGGGCTGGGTGCTTTACAACAATATCTATACAGTGATGCGTAATGAGAGCAAGTATCTCAAGCGTAACAAGGCTCGCAGGAATATGTTTACTTATGAAGTATTCCGCCCGGATATCGCTGATCTGATGGTGCTTGCCCGTGATGCACTGGTAAATATTTCCGAAACACGGGAGCTTTATACCGGAAAAGAGATAAAAGGACTGGGCAAAAACTTTCTCACAGAGGAGAACCGGCTCAAGGCGATTGAGAGTTACAATTTCTACATAGAGTATTATTGCCTTGTTTCTCTGCTGGAGGCGGCATCGGATTGTGTCTTACGGGGTGACACCGGATCTATAGGGGAAATTGCCACATTGCCCGGTAACCCAAGGTGGGAGCATGCGCGCGGGATTCTCATTTCCGGAGGGTATCCGGAAAGAACAGTAAAGGAGAGTCTTGAGCGCTTGATCGAGATGAAGGAAAAGATTGCCAGTGATACCGAGAGGTCAAAGTTCAGGGATGATCAGCGCGGCAGCCGTATTATCGATGATTATGCCTGTGCGCATGAACGTGCCTGCGATGATTCCTTTGTTAAGGAAATGTGGGCAAAAGTATCAGAGTCAAAAGCGCAAATAGAGAAAATACTGGCTGCGTTGCAGAATATCACGGGTTAAGAACCCTTTTATTATTAGATTTCCTTGATTTTCATCAGAGGAAGAGGTTTTCCTGTTCTTATTTGTATCTGACTGTTCTGTGCAGAACAGTTTGGATAAACCTTGAGACATAATGAGTTCCTCCGGATACCCGCAATCGGAAGAAAATAAGCCAGTCCTCACATCGAGGGGGCTTGAGCGCAGGCTCAAGCGTCATCTGCTTAAAGAGCCTCAGGATTATCTCGCTGTAACAACACCGGGATTTGAGCATATAACTGCAGATGAATTGACAGGGATAAATGCTGCTGTTAAAAACAGGATCAGCGGGGGAGTGGAGTTTTCCGGCGGGCTTGATCTTGTGTATTTGTCAAACCTGCGGCTCAGGACAGCTAACAGAGTGCTGATGAGAATCGGCTCATTTACATCCCGATCATACCCGGAGCTTTACAACAAGGCAAAGCGTATCTCTTGGGAATTGTATATCGGATTCAACAAAGAGATTTCTTTTTCCGTCTCTTCTCACAATTCCCGCCTTCATCATTCGGAGAATATCTCAGATGCGGTTTACGATGCAATAAAAGAGGAGATGGGGAAACTTGGTCTGGAGGTAAAAAAGAGCAGAGAATCATCCTTGAGATTTTTTCTAAGGCTCGCAGATGACGTCTGCACGATCAGCATCGATACCAGCGGGGAGCTGCTGTACAAGAGGGGTTACAGAAGAGAGGTGGGGCATGCCCCGATACGTGAGACAACAGCGGCTGCTTTACTGATGGAATCGCAGTGGGAAAAATATCCTCTGATTGTGGATCCATTGTGCGGGTCTGCCACATTTATGCTGGAGGCGGCGCTTATGGCTTGTAACAGGGCGCCTGGAATTAATCGTGATTTCGCGTTTTCATTCTGGCCCTGTTTTAACGAGAGTAAATGGGAGAGGCTCAAGAGGGAAGCACTGCAGGAGGAGAGGAAAAACTGCAGATTGCAGTTGGTTGCATCCGATATCAGTTCCGATGCAATCAGGGCATCAGAGGAGAACCTGAAGAATCTTGGTCTGGATGGGGCGGTAAAGCTTAGCAGACAGGACTGTCTCAGTTTCAAACCTGAATCAGAAGAGAAGGGGCTGATCATTTCAAATCTTCCATACGGCAAGCGTGTTGGAGCAGGGATGGAGATCAGGGAGTTTTACAGGATGTTCGGGGCGCATCTGAGGTGCTATTTTCAGGGCTGGAGTTACGGGTTTGTTGTAGAGGATCCGGATTTTGAGAAGATTGCGGGGCTTGAGAGGAAAAAGGAGATAAGATTTGTAAATGGGGGGCTGAAGGTGAGATTTGTTCAGGGAAGGATTGGGTGAGGATAGGGATTTGAGAGGCCCACTGATCCCCTCAAAGGGGGACTTCGAGGGTGTAGATACGAGGGAGAGTTACTTTACAAGTACACTTTAACTTTAAAATCATTCGATAATGATGCCGATTAAGGAACGATCAAATATACTCAAACAAATCCTGCTGACCGGAGGTGATTTTATCGAAGTTTGTGCCTGTGAGTTCCAGAATCGAATCTGCGACCGGTTTTAGCTGGCAGTCTACATAGTGGTTGTAGTCGAGGGGAGAGGTGAGTTTCTGAATAGGTTGCGGCCCATCGATAGTGATACAATACTTTACCAGGTGAGGAGGGGACTCCAGAAGTTTCGCTGCCTGGACATGGGGCGGGATATTAACCGTGTATTCTTCCACCTGTTTTCTCAGTCTCTTTTTGTAAATAAGCTTGTCGTCAACTACTCCGCTTTTGACTTTTAATACGATATCGTTAATGTACTGTTCCAGTTCTTTACCCGAGAAAACCCTTGATACAAGTTCATGCTGAAACTCCTTTGCCAGCTCTGTCCAGTCGGAGCGGGCGGATTCCATACCTTTGAAAACAAGTTTGAATTCCGAGCCTTCGGTTATGCTTCCGCAATAATGTTTCTTGCTTCCCAGGTTTGTCCCCCTTACAGCAGGCATAAGGAAATGGCGAAAATGGTTCTGATACTCGAGCTTGAGCCTTGAATTGACATTGAAGGTCTCTTTGAGATGTTCTGAGAGCCACGAGGTAATCTCTGTTGAGAGGGATCTGCCGATCTGGTCGGCTTCTTTTTCGAATCCGGGACCCAGGAGAACGAAAAGAGAGTCTGTATCTCCATAGATGACCTTGTATGGAGTAGATGAGGTGATATGGCTGACTGTGGTTTTAAAGATGTACTGGCCTGTTTTGGTGATGGTAGATGCGAGTTCCGGCGAAAAAAACCTGCATCCTTTTGCTCCAAGCACGCCATAAAAGCTGTTCATGAGGATCTTTATAGCCTGAGATAGATATGGATTATTGTCTTTTTTGGCAGCACTGCGTGCCTCAAGTAGGTTTTCTATTATTTCAGGCAGTATGTAATTAGTGGCAGAGAAAGAGGTTCCGGCAGGGGTATTTACCCGGTCTGAGGATTTCTCCAGATAGCCCAGAGGATCGATTTTGAAAGTGGATATGATAGAGGGGTAGAGGCTCCTGAAATCGAGTACAAGGACGTTTTCATAGATTCCAGGTACCGGTTCCAGTACAAAACCGCCGGGAAGAGGGTCAGCGGAGGAGAAAATATCTGCTGAGTCACCTGCTACAAAACCTTTGCGGTGAAGGCGGGGGAGGTAGAGGTAATCGAAAGCGGCAATGCTTCCTCCGGTGCGGTCAAGAAGATGACCGCTGAGCTTTGAACGTTCGATTGTCCCGGGAAGCAATCCTGCTTTGTCGAATATCTCTTTAGTCAGTCTGGCGTCTTTCAGGTTGTATCTGGCAAGTGCTTCTTTATCAGTCTGAAACTGACAGTTGATTTCCGCTATTTTCTCCCGGCCTGTCAAGGTAATGTCCTTTGTTTCCCCAAGCATCTCCGATGCCACAAAATCGAGCGAATACTCCTCGAATGTGTGGAAAAAAGCCCTTAGCATCACCGGTACATCCATGACTACTCTTCCCGGCACTCTTGCAGTCCATTTTGCCCCACTCTGATTTTCGACTATTCTTGAACCCGGATCACGACCCATATCGAATGGGAGTGAGAGGACCCTGCATCTCTGCTGAATGATCCTCAGATCAAAATCAATCACGTTCCATCCTATGATCACATCAGGATCGCTTTTTTGCAAATGTCTGAAAAAGGAAACAAGCAGTTCTTTTTCATCTTTACAGAACCAGACCGGATTCCGGTTCTGTCTCTCTCCCTCTATAAACACAGTCTCCCCGCCGCATCCGAAGCAGGCGATACTGTAGATCCTGTCTGAGGAGGCATCGGTTTCTATATCGATAGACATCACTTTGAGTACCGGTTTCACCTCTGTACCGCGGATCACAGGATTATGCATAGTCAAAGTGTTGCCTTTTTGGGAGAGTTTTCCTCTTGCCTCAAATCCGCCATTTACGAACCTTTCCATCAGGTATCGGTCAACAGGATGGATATCTGATTCGTAAATGATATTGCCTCTGCTTTTGAGATCTTTAATGCAATCAAGAAACGATGACTGGTTTTGGAAGTAGAGACAGTCCACTGCTGTTCCATCCAATGCTTTCATTGGAAGTTTTTTTCTTTCCACCGCAGTTTTTACAGGATAATCGGATGATGCTGGAATAAAAAAGAGGGGACGGTAATGATCAATAACTATTCTGACCGGAGAACCGCTTTCAGATACAGCATACAGTATTATTTCAAAGTGTCCTCTGAAATCACGGAAGGAGTAGTTCAGTAGAAAGCAGGAGATTGATTGAGAATCGGTCATCATGGTTAAAATATTTGTCTGCCAGCCTTTGCACAGCGGCTTTAGCAGAGAAATGTCGTGCAGAAACCGGTAATAAATTTGATATAACTGAACATCTTACGAATTGAACGGGCTGGTTATTGACACAATTCATAAGTGATCCGAATAAAGAGTTTTTCTGGAAAAGATTCCGGATTAAAAAAAATCTCCTTTTATTTCTCTCTGAAACCATTTTATAATAATGCCGGTGTATTGAAACAGATTACGGGAGAAACTTCATCATTTAAACCCGAGGAGGAATTATGGATAATATGTGGGAAAAAATTAAAAAGGGATTGAGGGACGGTGCTGCGCTATCGATGGAGAAGATCGAGGAGTACACAAAACTTGGCAAGCTGAAAGTGGAAGAGATGGCGGCCAAGAGGAAAATTGAGCGTAATTTCATGGATCTTGGGGAGCGTGCTTTCGATCTGATCGAAGAGGGGAAGGGGAGTGAAATAGCCCAGGACCTTACAGTCAGGAAATCGATTGAAAATGTGAACGCTCTCAGGGAGGAACTCAAGGAACTGGACCTGAAGATGAGGGAAGTGACTGAGAGCGCAAAAAAGGAACATGAAGAAGAGGACAGTGATATCAGCGACGTTTAGCAGATGAAGAAGGAAAAGACGATTCTTATTGTTCCGCCACGGGGGACTCCGGCAAAGGCTATCAAAATCCGTCTCTCTGTGGCGGTCGCTTTTATGGTTCTGGTTACAATCGGATTTGCGGGATATTTTATTCCTTTTAACAGTTTTACCCTTAACATTGTTGAACAGAATCAGAAAAAAAACCTTACAGATCAGAACAGAGCTTTACTTCAAAGGATTCTGTCATCACTTAAACTGCTTAATAATTTAAAAGAGCAGGTTGCCAGGCTTGAGGAAAAGCGTCAGACTGTGTTGAAAGCAGGCGCAACAACTGATCATCATTTCGAGCATGTGGCAGAGCGTAAGATCGATTTCAGCAGGATGCAGGCTGACGAACTACTGCGTTATGCAGAAATCCAAGAATCAAAGCTTGAAAAGTTTATTTCATTTGCAAGCAATAAAGAAAACTTTTTCAATCATGTTCCGGTGATCTACCCTGTTGTGGGATCTCCCATAATATCAAGGCGGTTTGGAAGCTCCAAAGATCCGTTTTCGGATGCTGAGAAGTGGCATTACGGAACAGATTTTGCGGCGGAGGAGGGGACTGATGTCATCGCTACTGCATCAGGAACAATCAGCCGGGTGGAGAATCATCCAGTGTGGGGAAAGAGGGTCTATATCGATCATGGAGAGTATCAGACAGTATACGCCCACCTTGGAAAGGTAAGTGTAGTAAAGGG
>DAOTAZ010000036.1:0-15583 GCA_035382965.1 Chitinispirillaceae bacterium
AATAAAAAAAATCAGAACCCCTCGCCTTCACTCTTCAAATATGCTATAATAAACTTCTATGCACTTCGGAATTCTATAGTTAATATGGAAAGAGGACTAAAATGTCTTTCGCTGTTTATTTGATTATCTTTGGTATAGTCGTGATAACCACTATCCTGTGCCTTGTCCAATGGGGCTATTTGATGTCATTATCCTCCAAAATAAAGGAGATAGAACAGGAAATAGAGAAAAAAGCGCAGGAATTTGATACCATTCGAAAGAACAGAATCGCGGAAGCCAGACCCGCGCCTCAAACAGAGAAGAATGATTTTCAGGATTTTAATACCCCATCGGAAAGCCCGGAGAGCAATATGACCTGCTCTCCCATCCAGGTGATAAGACCGACTGATGATACCGGGGATAACGATATTATCGCTGTTCAGCCTGGAATCGCTGAAACGCCCGCTCCCATCGATAACGATGAAGCAGCCGGCGGGCTGGAAGATCCTGAAGGATCAATTCAGATTATGAAAAATGTCAACGGCAAATTCACAGATACAAGCATTTTCAGGATCAAGTCCCGGAAAAATGCGCCACAGGAATCTGTACCGGAAAAAAACGAGAATCAAAGAGAAAGCTTCACTCCGGCTCAACAGCCAGATATGTATAACAATCCTTTCACCGATGTATCCGATGACAAAGGACAGGAACCCATTCAGGTGATGAAACCGGGTAATGATGATCAATACGGCAGTGAAATCATTCCAATCAGACCCTCAGCCGAAGAGGATCCTTTTACGGGTACTTCCTATCCGGAGCAGAATACCTCTGAACCTGAAAATGTTGACCAGAGTTCTCTATCCAGCTCAGAACCAAACGATTCCGGAAGCAGCTTATACCTGCAGCCTGAACATGTTGATTCTCCGACCGAGATACTGCAGTCTATAAGCAGTAATAAACATCATTACTCAAAGGAAACAGTCTCATCCACTCTGCCCCTTTACTCTGATGCTGCCCATGATGCAGATTTTCCGGGGCTCTGTAAAATGATCTCTCAGATAATATCCACCCGGAAAAAGCCTGATATCAAGATCGATTTTTCGGGAATTCAGTTCATTTATGATAAAGAGCTTCAATATCTGGAAAAAATTCACCATATTATAAAGGAGAGGGGCGGAAAGCTTTTGTTAATAAATTGCAGCCCTGAATTAAGCGAATTCCTGAGAAGGAATCCCGATCTGTTATCATTAATCAAAAAGACTCATACATGATCACTTTAGGCATAGAATCGTCCTGCGATGAAACCTCAGTCGCAATACTCGAAGACCAGAAAATAGTTGTAAACCATATCTACTCTCAGGTAGAGCACACCAGCTTTGGCGGAGTAGTACCTGAGATAGCCTCCAGGGCTCATCTGGAAAAGATCGACAGGCTGACACTTTCAGCTCTGAAAGAATCATCACTTACCCTGCGGGATATTGACCTCATTGCAGTCACAGACAGCCCCGGTCTTGCCGGAGCGCTTCTGGTGGGGGTCAGCTTTGCCATGGGAATCCATAACGGATGGGGTATACCGATCACAGGAGTAAACCATCTCGAAGGACATATATTCTCAGCGATGCTTGAAAACCCTCAGCTTCAGTTCCCTTTTCTCGCCATGGTGGTTTCCGGGGGACATACTGCAATTTACAAGATTCTTGACACCGGAAACTATACCTGCCTTGGACAGACCGTAGATGACGCTGCCGGAGAAGCATTTGACAAAGTGGGAAAACTGCTGGGATTTGAATATCCTGCCGGACGGTCAATTGAGCAGGAAGCGGCAATCTCACCGGAGGACACCGGGATTACCTTTCCGGTTGCAAGAGTCAGCGGAGGCCCCTTTGATTTCAGTTTTTCAGGATTGAAAACCGCTGTCAAATATTATCTGGCCGGAAAGGACAGTACCTTTATCAAAGAGAACCGCCCCGCGATATGCAAAGCTTTCCAGAAGGCAGTCATAGATTCACTTCTTGGACGGCTTTCGGAGGCATCACGGAAAACCGGAATCAGGGAAGTAGCCCTGGTGGGGGGTGTTGCCTGTAATGGAGCATTACGGCAGGAGATGAAAAAAATCTTCGGGGAGAGAGCATACTTCCCCAGACCGGGTCTCTGTACGGATAACGCAGCGATGATCGCCATGGCAGGATATAAAAGAAAAGAAAAAAACCTGACTCATTTCCCCCGCATGGAACCATCCAGGGGTCTTTGAGAGGAGTACCGATATGTCATTTTTCATTCTTGCCTGTTTATCCCTTTTCGCTGCAGCATTCCTTATAATGCTCTCGGTTCAGATCATTCGCATTGAGAAAACGATATCTGATATGGCTGAACTTATCGAAGGGCAAGTGGAAGTTCTTTACGGGAAATTTTAAAGGTATATGGGGAACAGAGAAACTATTTCTCCTCAAATCCGTATTCTCTTTTAGTTTATAGTGTCATCAGTTATATTGATACTGTAAAAGAATAAAATATCCCTGCCTGGCGGCAGGGACAAGACCCGCTCTCTGATGAAATCAGCATTTGTTAACTGACCGGACTTCCGCGATCTTCTCTTCTGCTTAAAACATCTGTAACGCAGCGTGTCACCCACCTTTAATCCAAAGGATTATATGTCTTTTTTATCATTCGGCCTGCACGAATCAATTATGCAGGGTATTTACGATTCAGGTTATGAAAACCCCACAGAGATTCAGCGGAAAGCGATCCCTCCTGCTTTACAGGGAAGAGATGTTATCGGTTGTGCCCCGACCGGCACTGGCAAAACCGCGGCCTTTGTACTTCCGGTCTTGAACAGGCTGACCCAGTGTCCTGACAGTGAAAAGTATGTTCATCCTTTTGCACTGATTCTCACCCCTACCCGTGAACTGGCGCTTCAGATAGAGGATTCAATAAAGACTTACCGGCTCCTGCACTCCAGTGCGTACTGTATGTGTTTACGGAGGAGTAAGTCTGGAAAATCAGGTGCGTGCGTTAAGAAAAGGATGCGACATTGTGGTAGCAACCCCCGGACGTCTCCTGGATCATCTCAACCGCAGAAGTGTGAGCCTGGGTGCGATCGATATTCTTGTGCTTGATGAGGCGGACAGGATGTTTGACATGGGATTTATCCATGATGTCCGCAGAATTATCAGTTATGTACCGACAGATCGTCAGACACTGCTTTTCTCAGCCACGATGTCTCCGGAGATTAAAAAACTGATTTCCGGTATTCAGAAAAAACCGGTGCTTGTTGAGATCGGTTCACCTAACACTCCGGTTTCCACTGTTGACCAGCAGTTTTATGCTGCCGCCAGGAATACAAAGCTTGACCTGCTTGTTCATATCCTTAAGAAAGAAACAATCGAGACGATGCTTGTCTTTTCCCGCACAAAACATGGCGCAGACAGAATTGCCCGCCGTCTTGCCCAGAACGGAGTCAGCTCCGCGGCTCTACATGCAGACAGGTCCCAGTCTCAGCGCAGGAAGGCTCTTGATGGTTTTAAAAGGCGCCGCTTCAAGGTTCTTGTCGCAACCGATATTGCAGCACGCGGCCTGGACATCGATAAAATTTCTCACGTAGTTAATTTTGACACCCCGGCATTTGCCGAAGACTATATCCACCGCATCGGTCGCACCGGACGGGCCGAGGCAACAGGCACCGCGGTTACATTTGTCGATGATGAGGAGAAGAAATTTCTCAAGAGGATAGAATATCTCACAGGAAATAAGTTTGAGGTAATAAAGTATCCTGGTTTTGACTATCCGGAACTTGAAAAAACCGAATCTGTTCCACTCCCGCGTAACTGGCAGGCTTTTCAGAGGAAAATGAGAAGGTACAGGCCGTAAGTATTGCGTTCGCGCGTGCACACACATGTGTGTGCGTGTGTGTAAACAGACAGAAATACCTTTACGCTTTCGTCATCATTTATCCCGTAATATCAGTTCCAGACCGCCCTTTTCCACAAGCTGGAACAGACGGTTTACCGGTGGAGTTGGTTTGGAGTAACCCCGCTCCCATTTCTGGAGTGTCGGCAGTTTGATATTACACACTAAAGCGAACACCGATTGGCTCATGTGCAGCTTGTTTTTGCGAAGATTCACGATCCGTTCAGGTGTGTACTCCTGTGCTTCTTCATATTTAAGCTTGTTGAACCTCCGCATGGTTTCGGCAATGTCAACTATTCCTTCAAGATCTTTGATAGACCGCTCGACCGATTCCATAGCGGTCGGCCAGTGTTTTTTATGCTTTTTCCCGTTTTTCTTATTCGTCATAGTTCCACCTCATTAATCTGGTCATATATACAAGCATCTGGAGCCTATCTTTTCAGATTGATTACATATTTATTATAGTAATTGTTACTATAATTTGCAAGTTTTATGCCCTCGGATGATGCTTTTTGAAGTCCACCTGAAAGAGTCCCTTTCACCAGATACCAGTCAACATTGAATTGCAGGACACATAACAGCCCTCTCAAAAGGCTTGCTCCGGCAAGCGTATAGCAGTATATTACTCTTACTTGTAAAAAACATCATAATTCCTGTCAACTATATCCCGTCGACAATGGTAGTAGAAGATGAGAAAACCGATGGGGGAAGGTGTTTGTTTTATTCAGGGATGACAAGAGCGCACTACGGCTTTTTCTTACTTATCCAGAAACAAATGTTTTCAGAGGGCATTCTTAACTGAGCAATAATTATCCACAATAAAAGGAGTAATCTTTGAATAGAATCAACATTTTTATGCTATTAGTCACATGTTTATTTTTTGGTTGTGATGATTCCGGCACTACCGGTCCGGTTAAAAACAAAATAAAGACCAGTGGCACATTCTCATATACATTGGATGGAAATTCATTTACGGTTAACGTTCCGGAAGGTGCCGGGCAATGCATCATTCTCGGCGACAGCACTATGTGGAATATTTCAGTTAGTGGTTCAGATTCCAAAGAAAACAGTGAAGCCAAAATCTCAATGATTGTATTTTTCGGATTTACTAAAAGTAATAAAACTGTATCAATAGCACGAGGATTTTCAGACAGTACCGTCCAGTTTGGATTTTATGACAATCAGCGTAATGCTTATAATTCACCCAGTGGAACTATTACATTCACCAATTTTCCAAAAAAGACAGGCGATCCACTTTCTGGTACTATCAATGCAACCCTTACAAATGTAAATAATATGAAGGAAAAACAATTTTCAGCGGAATTCAGTCTGATCTGTGAAAGTATTAACGATTGATTTATCTAATGAAATCATAACAACTATCCTGTTCAAATAATCCAAAGGTGCTGAAACGCAATAAAGAGCTTCCCATTCAGATGAAAATCAGTAAACAATAACCTTCACAATAGCTAATCCGGTCAGACACCGGTTTCCACACCTCAGATAAAGTGAGTTTTGCCCACCCCCTTATTAAGGGGGCGGGGGCGCTTCCAGCGGATGGATTTCTGCCATACAAGGGCGGGTTCGCTGATTGAAACAATAGAATACAGAAAAAGCGGTACTGAAGAAACAAATCTTGAACTTTTTATCTTCATCATGTGACAATTAAAATTGATAAGAGGCACAATCGCACCCAATCCGCTTCAGCAAATAATTTCCAAGGGGGATTATCATGGTTGCAAAAACAGTGAGAAGAGGACTTTTATTAATTGTTATGCTGGTGACATCCGGCAGCGGGGGAACAATCGACTTTGATTCGATTGGAGGCGGTTTCAATCCAGGTCTTTCGCTAGTTACTGTTTTCAATGTCATCAGAAGTCTGGAAGAATTGAATGAATATTGCACTGCGGTTAACTACGACACCGCACAGTTGGTGACTAAACCTGCTTTCGATGAAAAAACAATTCTCGCCCTGCTTTCATCACAAGGTGGTGGCGACAGGATAATATACAGGCATATTCAACAGATAGTCGATGAAGGAGATACTGCTTTTCTGGAAATACGTTCCGATACAAATTTCTTTGATGGGGGTATAAGCGTTCAAGCAGCATACAGTTTTATCCTGATCTCCATTCCAGCAACCGATAAACCCATTTTTCTCAGGGAGATAAAGGAAAGCTTAGTGGTTAAACCGGCAGTCAGGAAGATCGAAAATCGATTTTCCGGCCGGAAATTGCAGGGTATCTATGATGGTCAAGGGCGGCTGATAAGGCAAAGAGGAGGGAAATATCCAGGGATTTTAGTTTTCAGCAGAGATTTTTGGAAAGGAAAGAAGCTCCTCTTGGGAAACAGACTTTGAAAACCCTAACGAGGAATCATTGCGTGAGATTTGAAAGACATGTACTGCTTATTTGCCCGAATATCAAAATCTCTGGCGTCTAACATACTGTTTAGATTCTCCTCTACTGTATCCTTTACCATGGTACCCAAATGACCTTTAATGAGCTGGTCATTGATATTAGTTATTTTACTCATAAAAGGCCTCCTTCTGGTTTGTATATTTTGGCCTTTACATAATATACCAGATCGAGATCCTTCACTTCAATTTGCAGGTTGATTTACACTGTCTTCGAAAGAAGCCCTGCTACAGGACTTCTTATTACAACAATCTTATTCCCGAGGCAACACGAGTATAAATCTCTGTTGTCTATCGAGAGCACTACTGCATACTTTTTTTATCATTGACGGAGCTAACCTCTGATTATCATGAAGGCATACCAAATACTCCTTGATTTTTTTAACTGCTTCTCAACCTTTACTGGTGGAAGAAAAAATTATAATTGCATACCGAATAAGCGTCTGAGTTGTGATTTTTGTAATTAAACTGGTTGAGGTGATTTCTGGATTCCTGCTTTTACAGGCCCTTCAGACATTTTCGGGTGTTTTTTCATAGCATTCCAAGCTATTTTCAACTGTAAATAATTTATTTTAAAAGATATGAATAGATGCCTTCGGCGACCTACTTTTGTCCGGGCAACAAAAGTAGGCAAAAATGCCTTGGAGCCCCGCATTGGCTTCCTATTCGTACTTTCGCCGGGGAGGGCCATAAACTCGCAGACTCGAACAATGGCCCCGGGAAATAAGACCGACGAAAGTACTCATAGCCAATGATCGGGACGGATCCACTAACCAGCTGTATTTTCAAGGGTGCTCACTACCGTTCGCCCCTACTAGTATCTAATCTCAATTAAAAATCACCCGGAAATGTCCAATGCACCTTTCTGATTATCACGAAGGCATACCAGACATTTCTTGAATGTCTTTTATCTGGTTTCTCAGCCTTTACTGACGGAAGAAGAAAAATAAATGTATACCGGATAAGAGTCTGTACTGTGATTTTTGTGGCTATGTTGATTAACAGAATTTCTGTATTACTGTTTTTACAGGAAAGACTTGGAAAGATAAGTGTTGTTATGATAAACATCTGTCACATAGAACAACCTGCTCAAATATGATTTGCACCATAGAGCTTATGGCTGTATATTCTTGCTTGTACAAACTACTGTCAACAGGTCTGAGGGGTTGCTGGTGGCAGGCGTCAAAAGGAGTGTAAAATGAATCGCAAAGGTATTTCCAGAGTATCATCCGGAATTATTGCATTGGGTATCTGGGCGATGGGAAGTCTTGTGAGTGCTGATGAACCGAAGACACCCCTCATGGGATGGGCAAGCTGGAACGTCTTCTATCATGATATCAACGAAACCAAAATCAAGGCACAGGCTGATGCGCTGGTTTCAACGGGGTTGGCCGACGTCGGGTACCGCTATGTCAACATCGACGATGGATTCTGGGACAAGCGCAATCCGGATGGGTCGCTTAGAATAAATACCCAGAAATTCCCTTCCGGATTTAAAAGTCTGGTGGATTACATCCACTCAAAAGGTTTGAAAGCCGGTTTTTACTCTGATGCGGGGGACTGGACCTGCGGGGCAGTGCATGGCGGCCAGACTACAGGTGAAGGCGTCGGGCTTTATCAGCACGAACAACAGGACATCGATCTGGCGTTTAAAACCTGGGGATTTGATTATATCAAAGTAGACTACTGTGGAGCCGCAAGGCATCTTCATCTGGATGAAAAGACTCAATATACAAAGATCAAGAATGCTATAGATGCTACGGGAATTCCGGGTATTATCTACAATATCTGCAGATGGCAATTCCCGGGTGCATGGGTCTGCAGTGTCGGAAACTCCTGGAGAATAGCCGATGATATCGCCGCAAACTGGAGTTCTATAATCAGGATTCTTGATCTCAACACATATCTTTCAGGTTTTTCAAGTCCCGGTCATTATAATGACATGGATATGCTTGAAGTCGGGCATGGACTTCCACAGGTAGAGGATCAGAGTCATTTTGCCTTGTGGTGCATTTTATCCTCCCCGCTTGTGCTTGGAAACGATCTGACAAGGATGAGTCAGCAGACACTGAATCTGCTTAAAAATGAGGAAGCCATTGCTATCAATCAGGATACATCAGGTCTTCAGGCACATCTGATAAGCGACGATGGTAACGGGGGGCAGGTCTGGGGCAGAAGACTCCATAGTCTGACCAGTAATGAACGGGCTGCGGTGTTGTTTAACCGCTCTTCAGCAGCCCGTACAATTAGAGTTCAATGGAAAGATCTCGATCTGGAAGGTTCTGCAACTGTCAGGGATATTCTCAATAAAAAGGATCTGGGTTCATTTCAATCCGAATTTTCCAGCTCTGTGCCATCACATGGGGTTGTTTTCATCAGAATAACAGGATCCAAATCACGGCTTCAGGAGGTTTTTGAGGCTGAAAACTCCTGGATGAACAACTACAATCTGACTGTCAATAACCAGATCGTGGCAAACCAGGCCAGACCTGTAAAAGATGCAAACTGTTCCGGAGGAGCCAAGGTGGGTTATCTGGGGAACAATGCAGAAAACTATCTGGAGTTCAAAAAAATCTGGGCAGAAACCGAAGGAACTTACAGATTATCAATCGGTTACATATCAGGGGAAAACCGTTCGATGACAGTCAGTGTGAACGGACGGGACACCCTGATGCGGAACCTGAATTCAGGATCATTTACAAAAATCGATTCGGTCGTTTTTTCTGCCAATCTGAAAAAGGGTCTTAATTCTGTCAGGCTCTCAAATTCAACGGGATATATGCCGGACATAGATGTATTAAGGATAAATCTGAACAGCGGTGCAACAGGCACCATCATGTCAGGTGCAGGGAAAGCGCAGAAAAGACTGGATCTGCGGATCAAAAACGGTTATCTGACAGTTTCGGGCGACGAAAAAATCCGCAGTGTGCACATATATGATGCTTCAGGAAAGTTGATACATAGTTCAAAAGAGAAAGTTGTATCTATCAACGAACTGAAGCCGGGGGCATATTTCCTGGAGGCTAATTCAACTTCCTGTAAGACAGTAAAACAATTTGTTAAGCAGTAATGAAATGCCGGACCGGGGTGGGCAGGGCACAATCCCCCCCCATCCCAGGTACCACTTCTCCTTGTCGCCTTCCGAAGAACCATCACTGGTCTTATTCGATTAACGACCACCGTTTAGTACAAGGTTTCTTAAAAAAGTGTTCCAAATTTGGAACAACATAAATTTGTCCGAGTAAAGAGATAATTCCCTTTTTTTTCGACCTCTTATTACACAATATGGCTCCACTATTGCCAAATTCAGAAAACACCCTGTTGAAGTACATTTCAACGGATACTATGCAATATTGAACCAGGACACTTGCACCAGGAGGCTTATGGCTGTATATTACCCGTGGTATATAATATCAAATTTCCTATCAAGGGGAAGGGTGAAGTATGAACACAAAAAGACGTGTTTGGAAAAGCCAGGCCGCAATAGTCTCTCTGGTTGCTTATCTTGCTGTATTCAGTATAAATTCATACGGCTGGTCCATCTCCGGAACAGTAAAGTCAAAAACAGGATCTCCATTACCCGGAGTGAATGTCACCGTAAAAGACTCCTCCCAATATTCCACTACTACCGATAATAATGGGAGATTCTCTTTGCAATCAGCAGTTTCCGCAAAAAACATTATAAAAGAAAACAAAACCGTTTCCTATTCTGCAAAATTTGAAAAGGGAGAGCTGCTGGTCAGGTCACCCTGGAATGGTGAGCTGAAATTATCACTGTTCGATATCAGCGGACGTAATTTGTGGACTGGCAGGACTGTTTCAACCAATGGAATCGCAAAAGCCACAATTCCTTCCAATTTAAGCGGAGGAATTGCCTTTCTGCAAATCAATCACTCTGACAACCAGCAATTCATCTCTATGGGATGGGGCCCCAATGGTTTTCAAATTAAACCATCACATAGTATAGGTAGTATAAGCAACA
Organism: Chitinispirillaceae bacterium; assembly: GCA_035382965.1. Lineage (GTDB taxonomy): Bacteria > Fibrobacterota > Chitinivibrionia > Chitinivibrionales > Chitinispirillaceae > JAAYIG01. The sequence goes on from DAOTAZ010000036.1 coordinate 10,284, forward strand.
CTGAAAACACTACGACAGCACAAGCGCCATCCTTCCCTACACTTCTGTTCAAGAAAAATGACTACCGTGATACAAGCTTCACGATGACTTCCAGCAATATGAGCAATGTTGAAATAGTCATGCAGCAAAACGAAAAAATCTGTACTTTGCCGACCAATATAAAATGGGAATCCTCAGGTATCCTGGTAGACATCAAACCCGACAATAACCAGTACAAAATAGTTTCAGTCAAAGACCCCACAATCCAGAAATACAATGGTCAATGGCTGGTCTACGCCACAGTCTATAACACCTCCAAAAACACATGGAACATGCAGTTTATAAAGTTTACTGATTTCAATCAGGCTAAAAATGAAGCCCCATTCTTTATGGATAAGGTGAATGGATTTGGCGGCTATAAATGCGCTCCGGAACTTTTCTATTTCAGACCGAAGGATACCTGGTATCTTATCTGGCAGCAGCAGGATCCGGCTTATTCTACAACCCAGACCCCGGATAACCCCAATTCATGGTCAGCGCCCAAGAGATTCTATCCCAACGGTACGCCAGGTTTTCCCAGCCTTCCAATCGATTACTGGCCTATTGCAGATGATAAAAATTTTTACCTTTTCTTTACAGGCGATGATGGCAAGGTTTACCGGGTCAAAACCTCTCTCAGTAATTTCCCCAATGGTTTCGGTTCACCTACGGTAGTAAAAACTTTAGGCAAGAACATAATTTTCGAAGGAAGTTCCCATTATAAGATTAAAGGAACAGCTAATACATACCTGCACGTTGTTGAAGGAATGGGAAGTGCAAGGTACTTCAGTGCCTGGACCTCTGAAGGTATCGAAGGTGAGTGGAAGGATTATATGGTTGGTGAGAGTAATCCCTTCGCACATCATAACAAAAATGTAACATTCCCTCAGGGTAAATGGACTAATGATATCAGCCACGGTGAACTGCTCAGAGAAAACCCAGATCAGACACAAGAGCTGGATTTGTGCAACCTGCAATTATTATATCAGGGTAGGAATCCCAACTCCGGAGGTGCATATGAATTGCTCCCATACCGTCTGGGGCTGCTTAAAGCTGTACAACAATAATTGCATCTGACTTTTTTGACATTCCCGGCTGCACACCTTGCGTGTGCAGCCTTTTTTTCCCCCACTTAAAAGTTTAGAACCGGCTGCTAAAGCGCTGTCTCGCCTACCCAGGGAGATCATTGAACATTGCCAATATCGATGGGCTAAAAAGTGATCTGTGGAATGGATTATCTGAGCGGCTGAATTACTTACCACATGCAACCGATAAGATACTGAAGTAATTGGAATGTATATCAGAGTTTGAGATGTGAAGGGATTCACCATCAAAGCGAATCCCTTCAGAGAAATTACAGGCTGTCCCCGAAATCCTTTCGGAACTTTTCAACCAGCTTTGTCTGCCAGTCAGAAAGCGGTGCCAGTCTTCCGAAGAAGAAACGCAGGATCTTCGGTTCCTCAACAAATTTAAGACCGCCTACCAGTCTGCGGTTCTCATAGAGCCAGACCATACGGTCAACAGCGTAATTGATCTGAGACAGAGTAAAGACACGTCTGGGAACAGCAAGACGGAGAAGCTCCATGTGGGCCAATGGCTCGACTCCATTTTCATCACGCTGTTCACTCATTGTCCCTCTTTCCATCCCCCGCACACCACTTGCGATATAGAAAGCCGCAGCCAGTGCCCCGGCCGGATATTGACTCTGAGGGATGTGATCCAGAAATGCCTTCGCATCCACATGACACCCCAGACCACCTGCAGGAGTAATGACAGGAACACCTTTTCGATCAAGTTCCTTTACCATATGCTCAATAAAGATAGGCCCCTGGCTTATCATGTCCTCATCAAGAGTCTCCTCCAGACCAACGGTTATGGCTTCCATCTCCCTCACCGACATCCCGCCATAGGTGAGAAATCCCTCATAAAGAGGAACCATCTCCCGCATTTTTATGAAGTACTCTCTGTTATTTGTACAAATCCCACCCCCGCGTCCAAAACCCAGTTTTCTGGCAGAGAAATAGATCACATCGCAAAGAGATCCGATTTTGAGTACAATCTCGTGAGGTGTCATGCCTGCGCATGCTTTTTCTCTTTTCATTATAAAGTAGAGGTTGTCCGCAAGAAGACTGGCATCATAAACAAGCGGTATCCTGTGTGAGCGGCAGATGCTGCTGACCTGACTCAGGTTCTCAAGTGAGCCCGGCTGACCGCCAACAAGATTTGTGCCTGCCTCCACCCGTACAAAAGCGACGTTATCCGCTCCCCATTTGTTTATAATAGCTTTCAGCTTATCTATATCTATATCACCCTTGAACGAACAGTCGCTCTTTATTTTAAGTCCCTCATCAACAATAATCTCTTCAACCATACCACCATTAAGAGTGATATGCGCCTTTGAGGTGGTAAAGTGGTAGTTCATGGGAACTACAGTGCCTTTTTTAACAAATACCTGTGAGATGATATTTTCACAGGCACGTCCCTGGTGCGCAGGGAGAAAATACTCAACCCCGAAAAACTTTTTAACCGTCTTTTCAAGCCTGGTAAAAGTCTCACTTCCGGCATAACTGTCATCAGCCTCCATCATTGAAGCCAATTGACGATCGCTCATCGCGTTTACACCACTGTCTGTAAGCATATCCATGAATACATCCCTGTTCTTAAGCAGGAAGGTATTATTACCGGCAGCTTCCATGCATTTATGCCGCTCTTCAATGGGTATAAGGTTCAATTTCTGGATGATACGAACTTTGTGCATCTCGAGAGGAAACGATTCCCCTGCGTAAAATTTTACATTTGCCATACACTGACCTTTTCTGAAAAGTATAAGGTTTTCTCTGAAATTCAGAGAACGGACTAAAATACAATGGGAGCGCTTTGTTCAGCAATCTTGTAAAGTATGTAGACATCTGCAGAACTCCTCAACCGGAAGCACTGCTGGAAGTCAGGAAACACATGCGCCGGGGAAATACAGATGAGAAAAGAACCTGTCGGCAACCTTTAATGCGCTCCACTATTGCCAAATTCGGGAAATACCCTGTTGAAAGAGTACCTTTCGCCGGATACCTGGCAACATTGAAATAAAGAACACAACAACCCGCTCAAATCGCTAGCTCCCGGAGAGCTTATGGCTGTATATGATTATTCTTGTTTGTATAAAACATCAAAACTCATATCACCCAGAGGGAAACAGATGATGGATTTGACACATTTAAAAAACAGATACTGTTCAACTGTTGTTTTTATTGTTATCTCTCTGTTTTTCATCAACTGGCAGAATAGTTCTGCCCAGTCACCTTCGCAAATATAGTACAAGGTGATCGTTGCCGATGAGGGGAATGGAAAAGTGCACTATATCAACCTTTCCAACCCGACTGAAAGATGGTCAGTAACAACGGCCAGCCGTGATCTTCAGCTTATCGGGTCAGACAGGCTCATGGTAAGTGTCGGTGACGAATACTCTGAATACAATGCAAAAAACCGGAGCATTCATTAAGAAGGTTACAACAGGAAGCGGTGTACAATCAACGTTCCGGACACTTCCGGTCTCTATGTCAGCAAAAACAGAATATTGAATGTGTCCGGAATTCATTGAAAAGACCAAGCCGGCTGCTTTTAACAACTGTATAGCGGTCTGCCCCTGAAATTTACTCCGCAGTCTCGCTTGAAGGAGCGCTGCTTGGGGAGGCCGTTTTCCATCTTAATTCAGCGGTTGAGCTGCCGTCAGATCCAATGGGAATCTGACCCGTTGTACCTGCAATAATGTTGAATTCATCATCAAATATGATTTCATAATTTATCGGAAATGTATTGCCCTTATCGGGTGCCGGGTCTGAAATCGGACTCTTTATGACCACATCGGAACCTTGCACGTCCAATACAACCGGAATCTGAATGCTGGGATCGACCTTTAAACCCTGCTTGTCTACTATTTTGAAACTGAGATCAGGCTTATAAACAGAACAGTAAATATACATGTTCAGGTTTGTTTTACTGGCAAGATCAACCAATCCCCACATGGCAAACCGCTCTGTTGCGCTGGATTGCGTGTAAGGAGAGGCAAGTGAACCCCTTAAATATTCATAAATCATCTGAGGCGTGTACAATGTTGTAGCCAGATCATATTCACAGGAAGAGCTTCTTGAAAGTCTCAGCTCTCTTATCTCCGTTACAGGTTTCTCAACCGGTTTTTCCCTGTACCTGTGGACATCAGCCCTGAGGTGAAAGTTAATACGGGCCTCGTTAAAAACCTGGTCTCCCATCATTACCGTGTATGTCATAACACCTTTCCATGATGTCAGAGGGACCGGATTGCTTTTATGTTTATGCGTCTCCACCACGACATCAAGGCCAAGCTGGCATCTGAAGTCGTTTTCACCGAAACAGATGTCAGAATCACCACTCCACAGATCAAAGTGAGCTTATCGATCAGGCAAGGATGTATAAAGCGATGCTTGAGGCCACTTTAGAGAGTGAAGGTGCCACAACTTTTATGCTCTGGGGATTTACCGATAAACATTCATGGATTCCGGGAACCTTCCCCGGAACTGGTGATGCACTGATTTTTGACAAAATTATAAAAAGAAACCGGCCAACGACTCACTTGCTGCAGTTCTTAAAAGAGCACAAAGTACGGCTGTAAATCAACCGGTTAAAAATGAAACTTTATCATCGATGACCATGAGCTGTAACGGTTCCATTTTAAAAGTCAATTTTTAACGCATTGAATACAGGCAATGCATCGCTAAAGCTTTACACTATGAACAGTAATCTTGTTAAGGAATCCGTTATACAGACAGTTGCCGGGCAGAACTACTCACATAATTTTGATATATCAGACATTGCAAACGGTTTTTTATTGCAAAGGTTATTGACAGTAAAAACCGTGTTTACCAGTCAAAATTAGTGGTTTCAAAATAATAACTTCTGGTATTTCAGCATCTGTAGTTTTTGTGGCATGCGCCTTCGGGGCATGCCATTTTTTTTATGAGAAAGTTCGGTTCACTTACCAGTATCAATTAAACGCCTGAAAAAGTTTTCATAATTATCAATTGTCCGTTCAATCGAAAAATCTTCAAGCGCACGTTTGTAACCGTTACGGATAAGCTTCTCCCGGAGTGTTTTATCTTTAATACACCTCTCAATACTTGCAGCCAGTTGCTCGTGGTTATTATCTGAAAAGAGCAGTCCGCACTCTTCATGCCGGATTACATCTGATATCCCGCCGAAATCAGTCCCCACGACAGGTACTCCATTTGCCATTGCCTCGATCAGTACAAGAC